>JAHDYN010000455.1 GCA_023383735.1 Gammaproteobacteria bacterium
AGAGCCTCGGCCTCGCCTTTCACAGCGACAGCGCCTTCCTGCGCGGCATGCAGGGAAGCATGAGCGCCGGGACTGCAGCGAACATCAACGGCGCGGTGATCCCGGCGCGTTCCGAAAACGATACCGGCAACAACCCGCATAACCCGCTCTACGGCATCGCCCGTGCAGGTGCGGATGGTTCGCTGCTGAAGCTGGTCGGCTCGCGCAACAGCGATTCAGGCGGCAACTCGGTGGCGCCGATGACCATGGTGAGCGCCACCGACCGGCCGACCAAGATCGACCGCCCGAGCGACGTCACTGGCCTCGTCGATACCGGACAACTCGTGGGCCTGCTCGGTCAGTCCGATGCCGTCGCGGTACTCGAGTCCATCCAGCGCATCAGCTCGATGAAACTGCAGCGGGTCAGCACCGGCCTCAACATGCCGGACCCGGCAAATCCCGCTGTCACGCGCGATGAGGTGCTCAAGGACCTGGTCAACTGCGGCTATGTGAAGAGCGCCGATATCGCCGATCGTTTCGGCAATCCATCGAGCCTCAACCCCTCCATCGATCCGCTGATCGTCGGCGGTGGCGGCATCTTCACGCAGAACGAATACGACAGCGACGACGAATTCAGGAAGACCGCCTCGGTGATGAAGCTGGTGATCAACGGCTATGCCGGCGCCGGCTGCGTCACGATGGGCGGCTACGACTATCACGGTGGCCGGCGTGCGGAAGGCGAAGTGAAGGATTTCCGCGCCGGACGCTGCATGGGCGCCTGCCTGGAGTATGCGGCCCGCGTCGGCGTACCGCTCATGATGTATGTCTACAGCGATGGCTCGCTGTCGAGCGACGGCAGCATCGACAACACGGTGAACGGCCGCGGCAAGGGCGAGTGGACCAGTGACAACCAGACCACGGCGGCCTCGTTCTTCCTGGTCTACAACCCGGGTGGACGCGCGACATTGCTGGGCGGCACGCCGGAACAGCAGGCCCGACACCAGCAGATCGGCTATTTCCGCAGCGATGCCTCGGTGGAAACCTCGGCAACGCCGGCCGCCAACAACGTCAACCTGCTGGTTGAAACCGTGCTGCTCAACTACCTGGCACTGCATGGCCAGCAGGGCAACTTCGCCAGCCTGTTTCCCGGCCATGGCCTCGGCAACAGCACCCTGCGCGATTCGCTCACCGCTTTTGCGCCGATCGTGAACGGCACGATCCTTTAGGGCGCTTCCGATGCCATAAGAAGTCGGCGCGCCTCGAGGCGCTGGAGTTCAAGCGCGAGGGTCTTGCGGACCAAGGCGTCGGCACGCGCTTGGCGTAGATCGGCGAGTCCTGGGCGATGTAATCGTGAATATGTAGAGCCTGTACATGATCTCTTCCGTGTTGACGGAATCCGGAAGGCGGGCGATGGCCTCGAGTGCTTCCTGTCTGGCGCTGTGCGTTTGCATGGTGGCTTCCTCTGTTAGCTACTCAAGCCACCGACGAGTTGCTTCGTCTGGTGCTTGATGATCATGCCTTCGAGTGAATAGGACGTTCAAAGCCCCTGTTGCCGACAGTGTAGCCGCACGGCGAGAAGCCGGCGACCCTCGGTAACCGTGGCCGAGTCTGTAGCAGCCGGTTGCGCCGCGGGAAATGCAGGCCTGCGGGCGGGATTCTCGCCGTGCGGGATGCCGAGGACACAGCCGCTCCACCTTGTCGCGTTGCTCAGTCTCATCGCTTTCGCACTGCTGATGT
>JAHDYN010000014.1 GCA_023383735.1 Gammaproteobacteria bacterium
AGCCAGGGCCGCGCCCAGTCCGTTTATACCGCTGGTGCTGATGCCAGTGCGGCAGACGGGATCATCATCCGCGCCACCGTTCAGGGCACAGCGATCACCGATACCGTGGCATTGACCGTTGCCCGGCAGGCGCTTGCCCTGACTCTGGGTACCGGCAATACGCTGTTCGAGATCGGTACTGCCACCTATGCGAAGGAATGGGTGATTCTGGTTACCGATGTCACTGGTAACGCGGTTGCCAACAAGCAGGTACAGGCCAGCATCCGCTCGCGTCGTTACGCCAAAGGCTTCCTGGGCTGGGCTGATCCGCCCGGTGTCTGGACCTATGCGGGCAACTCACCGGTTTTCTGTGCGGACGAGGATGCCAACAAGAACGGTATCCTGGATCCGGGCGAGGACGGTAACGGCAATGGCAGGATCGAGGCGGGTAATATCGCCCTGGTCGCTGCTGTACCCCAGTCAGCTTCGCTGACCGCACCTTGCGCGTCCGCTGGTGCCCAGGGCACATCCGCACAAGTGACCACCAACAGTCAGGGCCTGGCCCGTGTCTGCGTGTTCTATCCGCAGAACTATGCGGAATGGCTGGAGGCTACCCTGACGGCTGCGGCAGGTGTCACCGGCACCGAGGGTAGCCAGTCCAGCGTATTTACCCTGCAGGTGTTGGCCGCCGATGTGGACAGCGAGACCGATGCACCGCCGAACCAGTCCAGTCCTTTCGGTGTCGATGTACCAACCGGTACCAGTGCAGATTGCTCGATCCCGCCACCGACGCCTTAGTCGGTACGGCTTCCTGAAGACCAACAGGCCGGCGCAAGCCGGCCTGTTGGTCTTCAGCCGCCGGTTGACGATATCGCAGCGATCGCAAACACTGCCTCAATGCAGCCTGACACCAGCATCTTTCTCGTCGGCCCGATGGGCTCCGGCAAGTCGGCCGTCGGCAAACGGCTGGCGCGCGAGCTCGGGCGGGAGTTCATCGACAGCGACCATCTGATCGAAGAACGCAGCGGCGTGGATATCCCCTTCATCTTCGAGCGCGAGGGCGAAGCTGGCTTCCGGGAGCGGGAGTGCCGCCTGATCGACGAGGTGACGCAGCGCCGGAACATCGTGCTCGCCACCGGCGGCGGCTCCGCGCAGAATCCCGAGAGCCGGGCCAGGCTGCACGAACGGGGCCTGGTCGTGTACCTGCATACCGGCGTCGACCAGCAGCTCAAGCGCACCGGCGGCGGCCGCGGCCGTCCGCTGCTCAAGAACGGCAATCCGCGCGAAATACTCACCCGCCTGATGGCAGTCCGCGAGCCGCAGTTCCGCGAGATCGCGCATTTCGTGATCGATACCGACAACCGCAAGGTGGCTTCGGTCGTGGAGGAAATACGCCGTCATATCGCCCGCCAGTCCGCCACTTGAGTAACATGCAGAGATGTCGCAAGAGATGCTGATCACCCTGTCGGTAGACCTCGGTCTGCGCAGTTACCCGATCCTGATCGGCAGCGGGCTGCTGTCGCAGGCGATGGTCCTCGAGCCTTACCTGAAACATCGCGACGTGCTGGTGGTCACCAACGACACCGTGGGTCCGATCTATGGGCGCCCGCTGCGCGGCCTGCTGGGCGGCTGCCGGGTCAACACCATCAGCCTGCCCGATGGTGAGCGCCACAAGACCATGGCAACCGTGAATGCGGTGCTCGATGCGCTGGTCGAGGGCCGCTACGGGCGCGATGCGGTGGTGGTGGCGCTGGGTGGCGGCGTGGTCGGTGATATCGCCGGCTTTGCCGCGGCCATCTATCAGCGTGGTGTGGATTTCCTGCAGGTGCCGACCACGCTGCTGGCCCAGGTCGACTCGGCAGTCGGCGGCAAGACCGGCGTCAACCATGCCGGTGGCAAGAATCTCATCGGTGCCTTTCACCAGCCGCTGTGCGTACTGGCCGATACCGACACGCTGCAAACCCTGCCCGATCGCGAGCTTTCGGCCGGCCTCGCCGAGGTGGTGAAGTACGGCCTGATCGCCGACGCCGCTTTTCTCGACTGGATAGAGGCCCATACCCAGAGCCTGCTGCAGCGGGATCCGGCTTCCCTGCGCCACGTGATCCGCCGCTCCTGTGAACTCAAGGCCGAAATCGTCGCCCAGGACGAGCGCGAGCATGGCCGCCGCGCGCTGCTCAATCTGGGTCATACCTTTGGCCATGCGATCGAGTTGCACGCCGGCTACGGCGAGTGGCTGCATGGCGAGGCGGTGGCCGCAGGCACCTGCATGGCTGCGGCGTTTTCGCAGCGGCTTGGCGCCATCGACAGCGCTGCTGTCGAGCGCATCCGCCGCCTGTTCGGCCGCCTGAAGCTGCCGGTCGACCCGCCGCCGGTCGATCCGGGCAAGTTCCTGGCTGCGATGGGCATGGACAAGAAAGTGGTCGCGGGACAGATCCGGCTGGTGCTGCTCGATCGTATCGGTACCGCCCGCATCAGCGCCGACTACGCGCCGCACGATCTTGCCGACTTCCTGCGCGAGCAGTTCGTGCGGTGAAGAAAGCCCGGTCGCGGCGCCGGCCGACCACCGCGGGCGCCGGCCTGGCGCCCTTTGCCGCCTGTGCCGAGTCGGGCCGCGGCCGCCAGTATCCGGAGCCGACGCATGCCTGGCGCGGCGAATTCCAGCGCGACCGCGACCGCGTGATCCACTCGGGCGGCTTTCGTCGCCTGGTCTACAAGACCCAGGTCTTCATCAATCACGAGGGCGATCTGTACCGCACGCGGCTCACCCATTCGCTCGAAGTCGCACAGATTGCCCGCACGGTCGCCCGGGCCCTGCATCTGAACGAGGATCTGGCCGAGGCGATCGCGCTGGCGCACGATCTGGGCCACCCGCCCTTCGGCCATGCCGGCGAGGCTGCCCTCGACGAGTGCATGAAGCCCTGGGGCGGCTTCGAACACAACCTGCAGTCGCTGCGACTGGTGGATGAACTCGAGGATCGCTACCTTGCGTTTGCGGGACTCAACCTCTGCTTCGAAACGCGGGAAGGCATACTCAAGCACTGCTCACGCCGCAATGCGCGCCGGCTGGGCGCTGTCGGCGAGCGTTTCCTGCTCCGCCAGCAGCCGGGCCTCGAGGCACAGGTGGTCAACCTGGCCGATGAAATCGCCTACAACAATCACGATGTGGATGACGGGCTGCGCTCGGGACTGCTCAGCGAGCAGGCGCTGGAGGCGGTGCCCTTGTTCCGTCGGCACCACGTTCCGCTCCTCGATGCCCATCCCGCGGCGTCTCGCCGTGCTCTCATCCATGAAACCATTCGCGGCATGATCAACGAAGTGGTCAGTGACATGGTTGCAACCACAGCTGCAAATATCGCCGCACATGCACCGGCCTCCATCGACGAGGTGCGTGCGCTCACCGCACCGCTGGTGGCACTGAGCCCGGCCACGCGCACGGCGCATCGCGCGCTCAAGCGCTTCCTGCATCGCCACCTGTACCGGCACGAGCGGGTGCTCCACCTCACTTCCCGGGCGCAGGAGATGCTGAAGGAACTGTTCGCCTGCTACATGAACAGCCCGGAAGCCATGCCCGTCGAACACGCCATGCGCGCGTTGTTGCAGGAGTCAGAGTGCGGCGAAGCGGGTCGGGCCCGGGCGGTCGCCGATTACCTCGCGGGCATGACGGACCGCTATGCCCTTTCGGAGTACCGGCGGCTGGTCGATGCCACGGCTGATTTCGGGCAACAGCAGCACGCATGAAACCGGCAGCCGGAAAGCGTGCGCGACTCACCGAGGGTCCGGTGAGCAAGGCGATCTTCTCGCTGATGCTGCCGATGATGCTCGGCATGGTGGCGATCATCACCAACAATCTTGCCGGCGCATTCTTCATCGCGCGCGTCAGCACCGAGCAGCTTGCCGCCATCAGTTTTACCTTCCCGGTGAGCTTCATCGTGGGCGCAATGGCCATGTCGCTGGGCACCGGCACCTCCTCGGTCGTCTCCAGGCTGTTCGGTGCGGAGGACCGCGACCAGATCAAGCGCATCACGACGCATGCAATGCTGCTGGGCATCGCCTGCGGTCTGGTGATACTCGCCGTCGGCCTTCTGACCATCGATCCGGTATTCCGGCTGCTGGGCGCGGACGACAAGATACTGCCCCACATCCACCGCTACATGCGCGTCTATTACTGGGGCGGCATCTTCATCGTGGCGCCGATGATCGCGAATTCGGTGCTGCGTGCGGCCGGTGATGCCAAACGCCCGGCGATGATCATGTCCACGGCGGCAGTGCTGAACATCTGCATCGACCCGGTGCTCATCTTCGGCCTGTTCGGTTTTCCGCGCATGGAGATCGAGGGTGCGGCGCTCGGCGGCGTGATCGCCAACATCCTGACCATGTTTGCCTCTGTGTACTTCGTGATGTACCGGGAACAGCTGGTCAATATCAGGGTGCTCGATACCCACCTCATCATGGACTCATGGCGGCGCATCCTGCACGTGGGCCTGCCATCGCTGACCAGCAGTCTCGTCGCGCCGGTCACCACCGCCTTCATCACCTACCAGATCGCGACCTTCGGTCAGGCCTCGGTGGCCGGCTTTGGCATCGCGTCGCGCATCGAGGGGCTGTCGCTGCTGGCGATGATGGCGCTGTCGGCGGCGATGACGCCGTTCGTCGGCCAGAACTTCGGCGCGCGCCGGCTGGATCGCGTGGGTGAGGGCATCCGCTTTGCCTACCGTTTCTCGCTGTTCTACGGGCTGGCGATCGGGGCGTTCATGCTGCTCTTCGGCGGTTTCATCGTCGACCTGTTCGGCGTGGAGGGCCAGGCCAGGGAGACCGCGCTGCTGCACATGCATGTGGTGCCGGTCAGCTACATTGCGCTGGGTTGTGCGATGACGGTGAACGGCTCGCTCAATGCGCTGGGCAAGCCGGTGGCCGCGATGTGGATCTCGATGTCGCGCACCATCGCCGTGTATGCACCGCTGGCCTGGCTGCTGTCGCAGTGGCTGGGCCTGGTCGGGATCTTCATTGCGGCGGCATCCGCCAATGCGATTGCGGGCGGGATCGGGGTGTTCTGGTTGCGCCTCGTTTACCGCGAGGCGGTGGCCGACAAGCCGCTTACGACTCGTCCTGCGTAGCGCTCTTTTTCTTGCGGCCCGGGCTCAGGTGGACCCGACCGGTCTTGCCGCTGCGCCGTTCGTTGAGTCGCTGGACGATTTCCTTGACCGAACGCTCGATGCTGGCATGGCTGCCCTGCAGATGACCCACGATGGTGTTGTGCCCCTGGGTGATGACGTAACGATGCCAGTTGCTCGTATCGACACCGGAAGGCGGTTCAGCCTTGGTGATGGATTGGAGGGCAAAGGGATCAACGTCCAGCGGCGAGGGCTGGCGGAGGGAGTTGGAAGCGGCCATACGGCAGGATACGCTAGACCGGTCTGTGCTGGCAATTTAACCTATTGAATCATGGAAAACCGGCGCAACTACTATCGCATCCTGCACGTTCAGCCCGACGCACCGACGGAAATCATCAAATCCAGCTACCGCACCCTGATGCAGAAGTTGCGCATGCATCCGGATCTGGGCGGTGATCAGTGGAACGCCACGCTGATCAACGAGGCCTACGAAACCCTCACGAACCCCGGCAAACGGGCCGAATATGACCGGCAGGGAGGCGCCGAGCCGCCTGCCGCCGCGGAGGCCCCGAGCCTCTCCATCACGGCGGCCATCCGCATGCTGGCCTGCGTCTACTGCCATACAGCACATGGCCATGGCGGGCCGATCCCGGCCGATGCCATGTGCGCGGCCTGCGGCAGCCCGCTGCAACCGGCCTCACGCCAGCGCCTGGAGACCATGGGCAAGCGCGCCACGAGCCGTCTGGCCCGCCGCCATCCGCTCAGCTACTGCCATGGCTGGCCGCTGCAGGGGCCATTCAGTGGTGAAACGCGGGATATCTCGCTGGGCGGATTGCAGTTCGCCAGCGTCGGCGCGGTGGCGCCCGCCCAGTTGCTGAAAGTCAGCTGCGATCCGCTCACCGCGGTGGTGCAGGTCGTCGCCTGCACGGCGGTGGACGACCCGGACTTCCGCTGGCTGGTCCGCGCCGAGTACCTGACCGTGTGCTTCCGCCGCTCGCGCGGGGCATTCCTCTCCGAACAGGCCTGAACCGGAAAGCGCGACTCAGCTGCCGGACTTCTCCATGGCCAGCAGTGCGTTCAGCGTGGCCGTGACCACGATGTCCTGCTGCGCTTCGCGCGAGATCTTCGGTGTCCACTGCTCCTTGTAGCCGCCGCCGTCAAAGGACCCGAAATACATGTGAATCCCGCCGGGCACCGGTACCCAGGTGCTGGATACCGGGTAGACATGGCGCATTGCTTCGAACTTTTCCGGCGCGGCCCCTTCCAGGGTTGCGCGGTGGATGTGCCAGACCGGCAGATCCGAGTCGGCAAGGCTGTTCTGTTCGGGCGGATAGGAATCCCAGATGATCAGTCCGGCCAGATCGTCCTGGTGATGATAGGCGTAATAGCCGGCCATCGCGCCGCCCATGGAATGGCCCGCGATTACCCAGCGCTTGATTTCCGGATAGGCGGCGCGCACTTCGTCGGCGCGGCTCGGCGCAAAGATCGCGAAGTTGCGCGGCATGGGTACGTCCACCACCAGATAGCCGCGGCTCGCCACGCGACGGAACACCGGTGCGTAACCGCGGCTGTCGCAGTTGGCGCCGGGATAGAAGATGACGCCAAGCCGGGGCTCGGTTGTCGCCGGCCTGAAGGTGATGAATCGGCCGTCCTCGACGAGGACCCGGTCGTCCGATTGCATTGCTGCCAGCGCAGGCTCCGCCGCCTTCGCCAGCGACATCTCGCCCCAGACGTAAAAGCCGCCGAACAGCACCACCAGCAGCAGCACGATCGCCCCGGCACTGTACTTCAGAAACTTCGTCATCCCCGCCTGCTCCATCCAAGCCTCATGCCCGGCTGAAGACTAGCACCGGCGTCTGCATGCCGGGCGGGATTTTGCCGTTGCCCGGGCTTTACTGCGGCCTTTCACCACATTTGCACTGGCGGCGCATTAACCGCGTGAACAGGCCGGTTATCGGCATCGCCGCAGCGGCTGTCCGACTGTTCAGATGGCGCCGGGTCAGCCATTTGCCGGAGCCAAAGATGCAGTACGCGATATTCCTCCGATCTCTCCTGCGGTGTTGTCCGGGGCTGCTCGCCGCATTGCTGCTCGGCCAGACTGCGGGTGCAGCGGCGATCGGCCGTATCGTTGCCGAGTACGGTGTCGATCCGGCCGGCGCTGCCACCTGGTCGATGCCGATCAGCGTGACGGCCGGTCGCGGCGGCCTGCGGCCGGCTGTCGGCCTGCGTTACAACAGTCACGACGGCGACGGTCTCGCCGGCGCAGGCATGACCCTCACCGGGCTGTCGAAGATCAGCCGCTGTGCGCAGAGCATTGCTGTCGACGGGCGGATGCAGGGCGTGCGCTTTGCCAGCGGTGACCGCTACTGCCTCGATGGCCAGCCACTGGTGCTGGTGTCCGGCGTCTACGGCGCAGAAGGTGCCGAGTACCGCACCGAGATCAACAACCTGCAGCGCATCGTGTCCCGTGGGCAGCAGGGCAGCGGACCCGCCTGGTTCGAGGTACAGCATCCCGACGGACTCACCTGGCGCTACGGCAACGATGCCGATTCGCGCATCGAGGGGGTGGGCGTGGGCAGCGAGGTTCGCGAGTGGGCGATCAACCAGATCGGCGACAAGTTCGGCAACCAGATGCTGTTCAGCTGGAACGAAGACCAGACCAGCGGCGAGGCAGTGCCGGCCGAAATCCGCTGGAGCGCGGATTCGAGCGGCAGTGGTGCCCGCTTTCGACTGGTGTTCGTGTACGAATCGCGCCCCGCCATGCACCAGCGCGCCGGCTACACCTGGGGAGCGCGCTGGCAGCGCGCCACGCGGCTGCAAACCATCCGTTACGAATTCGATGCCGGCTCGGGCTTTGCACTCGTGCACAGCTGGTCGCTGGGCTATGCGGCGCCGAATGGCAGCGAGCGCGATCGCGTGACCAGTGTGCGCCAGTGCGGTCCGAGCGAGTGCCTGCCTGATACGGTACTGGGGTGGCCGAACGTGGCGCCGGGTTTCCAGCCAGCTGCGGTCGGCGCCACCGATCCGCTGGCCCATGAAGCGCTGTTTGCCGACCACGACGGCGATGGCGACATGGACCTGCATGTTCCGGTCGTGGTGGGCAGCAGTCGTCTGTGGCGGGTGCGTCGCGCCACCACGGCGGTTTTCAACCCCTATGTCGGCGTGCCGATCGCGACGAGCGTGCCGGCCAATGGTCCTGCCTACCTCATCGAATACGACGGTGACGGCCGGCGTGACCTGGTCACGACAGGTCCCGGCGGTTCGCCCTACTGGCATGTCTATCGCTCGACCGGCGCCGGTTTTGCCACCGGCGTGAGTACCGGCCTGGCGACGGCCGCCGCGCCGGCCCTGCTGGTACTGGACCCCGACGGCGACGGTCTCAGCGACCTGGGCTACTTCAAGGACGGTGCACTCCATTACCTGCCCAATATCGGCGGCGGATTTGCAGCCGCGCGCGCGACCGGCGTCATCCAGTCATCCGGCCCCTACCTGGCTGCCCTGGATGCGGCCGCGGTGGATGGCGGTTCCGATTTCGATGGCGATGGCAGGCGTGATCTGCTGGTCACGCGCAAGTCGCTGAATCAATATGTTCCCGGTTCGGTACAGGTCTATCTCTCTACCGGCAGCGACTTTCAGTCCATGGATCCCGGTTTCAAGCTGAGCCTCACGATCAACGGCGAGTGCTACGGTCTCGATCTGAATGGCGATGGCCTTGCCGACCTTGTGTGTCGTGAGGGCTTGAAAGGCTGGTGGAGCTGGACGGCAAGGATCAGCAAGGGCAATGCCTGGTCTGCCTACCAGCTGGTCAACATCTCGACCCTTGCCGACCCGGTCGTACGCACTGCCGATGTCGATGGCGATGGCCGTGATGACCTGATCTGCCAGCTCAATGGCACGACCTGGCGCGCGCATCTGGCCAATGGCGGAATGACCTCCCCCGTGCTCGACAATGCCGATCCGTCACGCTATGTGGACCTCAGCCCGGGCATCAGCAATTCTTCGAATCCCGTCCTGCTTTCGCTGGTCGATGCCGATGCCGACGGACAGACCGATCTGGTGTTCAGCGAGGCCAATGGCCGCTGGCAGGTACGCAAGCGGTCGGGTCCGCGATCCGATCTGCTCACCTCGGTCACCGATGGACTGGGCAACACCTGGCGTCCGGAGTATTCGCCCCTGGCGACCTTTGCAGGCTATAGCCACGGTGGCAGCGATGGTGCCGACCAGTACCTGATGCGGGGCGGTGCATTGCAGGTGGTCGGCAAGTACACGGCCAACGACGGCATCGGCGGCGAGTACACCATGAGCTTTGCGTATGCGAGCGGCAGAATGAACCGTCTCGGCCGGGGCTTCCTCGGCTTCGAGAAGGTGCGTGCCACCGATTCACGCCATGCCGCCCTGCATGGGGTGTCCGTGTACACGGAAACGGTGTACCGGCAGGATTTTCCCTACATCGGCCTGGCCGAGCTGGTGACCACCATGCGCAGCGACGGTCGCAAGATCAGCGTGGTCGATCCGGGCTGGGCCGTGAACACCCGCGCCGCTGCCGCGAGCGATCCTGCTGCCAACTACCACCTGGTCCTCATGACCAGGGAGACCACTGAGGACTACGAGACAGATCCGGACGGCGGAGCACTGGGCCAGCTGTTGCGCACGCGGACGACCAGCCGCTCATTCAACACCAACCATGGTGTACCGGTATCTGAAACGACCGTGCTCACTTCGCCGGCAGACCCGGCGGTCTACACCACAACCACGGCCACCACCCTCGATGACTCGCTGCGGATCGGTCAATACTGTCTGGGTCGGCCGAGCCGGGTCAGCATCACCAAAGAGAATTCACAGGCAACCCCTGTCACCCGCACCAGGCGCTATGTCTGGTCGGCAAGCACCTGCAGCAGGGAAATGGAAGTGAGCGGCGAACCGGGGCCGTTGGCCCAGCGGCTCGTGACCATGCAGGCATGGAACGAGCGCGGTCAGCTTGCCGAGGTCACGCGCATGGCTGCGGATCTCTCCTTGCCCGAACGCAAGACGATCTACAGCTACGACGCCTGGGGTCATCGTCCCGTCACCGAAACCGCGGTGATCAGTGGCCAGGCCAGCCCCGTGATCAGTCGTGCCTGGAACTATGGCCTGGACCTGCAGCGCAGTGAAACCAGTCCCCGTGGACTCGTGACGAACTGGGTCTGGGACGAGTTTGGCCGGATGAAACAGGAAACCCGCGCCGATGGCCCGAGCACGACAGTGCAGTACCTGCCCTGTGCCGGAAACTGCTTTGCAGCTCGCGGCGTCTACCAGGTCCGCTCGAGCCGCAGCGATGGTTTCTGGTCAACGGCGATCAACGACGCCTGGGGCCGGGCCGTCGGCAGCGAATTTCCGCTCACCGGCGGGCAGACCAGCCGCCAGCTCACCGAGTACGATGCCCTGGGCAGAATGCAGCGCCAGACCGTCCCCTACATCAGCGGCGATGCGCAATACTGGGTCGACTACGGCTACGACCTGGCGGGCCGCAAGAAGAGCGAGGACAGGCCGGCGGACGAGGCGGGCAGCGCCGTGGCCAGCACGCGCTGGACTTCGAGCCTCCTGAGCAAGACCGTGCGCGATGCCGAAAACCGGATCACCACGCAGACCTACGATGTCGAAGATCGCCTGGTCGCGGTGAGTTCGCCGGCCGGTGGCACGGCTTCGTATACCTATACGCCCTTCGGCGAGCTCAGAACGCTCAGCGATGCCAACGGCCACGTCACCACCCTGAGCTACGACGAGCGTGGCCTGCAGACCAGCGTCGAGTCGGCCGATACCGGTCGGCGCAGCTCCGCCTGGAATACTTTCGGCGAACTCGTCAGTCAGACCGATGCGCTTTCGCCCGCCAACACGATCAGCTTCAGCTATGACCAGCTCGGCCGGCTGGTCCAGCGCACTGATCCGGGCCAGAGCCCGACCACCTGGACCTTCCACACTGCCAGCGGGCCATTGCTCGGCCTGCCTCAGCGGGTGACTGCACCGCTCGGCAGTACTGCCGCCGGCTTCGTCGAGCAGTACGGCTACGATGCGCTCGGGCGCCGGACCTCGGTGTCCACCACCATCGACGGCACAACCTACCTGACCGGCTACGGCTGGGATTCGCTGGGCCGCGTCGCCACCATGAGCTACCCGCAGACAGTCGACGGCGCGCAGATGTCGCTCGCCTATCATTACGACAGCACCGGCAATCTCGATGTGGTCGAGCAGGATATCGGTGGCGGCGGATCCTTCTGGATGCGCGTCTATGACCTGCAGAGCATGGATGCGGTTGGCCGGCGCCGGCATGTCAGGCTCGGCAGCTATAGCCAGGTCGACGAACAGCATGTCTATGACCGGGCCAGCACGCGCCTGCGGGAGATCAGGACCGGTCCGGGCATGGGCACCAGTCGCCAGAACTACAGCTATGTCTGGGACAAGACGGGGAACCTGCTGCAACGGCAGGATCTCCGTCAGGGCATCAGCGAGGAGTTCAGCTACGCCGAACAGAGCCGCCTGCTGAGCGCCAGGCGCAACGGCGTGCAGAGCCTGGCGCTGAGCTACGACCCGGCCGGCCGTATCCGCAGCAAGTCGGACGTCGGTACCTACAGCTATGGCGCCGCTCATCCCGGTGCGGTGCTGGCGATTTCCGGTGGACCGGCCGGCAGCCAGAGCTTTGGCTACGACGCCAACGGCAACATGACGAGCCGCAACGGCAAGACGCTGAGCTGGACGGCCGCACAGCTGCCAAAGCGCATCAACCACACGGGTTCGGACTATGCCGAATTCGAGTACGGACCCGATCGGCAGCGGATCCGGCAGATTGCCCGCACCGGCGGCGCGACCGTCACGACCTGGTACATCGGACCGCACTTCGAGGTGCAGCAGAGCGGCAGCAACCGCCGCTACCAGTCCAACATCGTCGTGAACGGGGAGATGATCCTGTCGCAGGTCGAGCAGTCCAGTCCGCTGACTTTCGATGCGTATTTCGTCCACCGCGATCATCAGGGCAGCGTCGACGCACTGAGCCGCTTCGTCGGCACCGGGCCGCAGCAGATCGCACCGCGTTTCGATGTCTTCGGCAAGCGCCGCAATGCCGACTGGACGGCGGACACGGCCGGCGCGCGCTACGCGGATGCGCAGTTCACGCGCCGCGGCTATACCGGGCACGAACACCTGGACAACGTCCGGCTGATCCACATGAACGGGAGGCTGCAGGATCCGCTGCTCGGCGTGATGCTTACACCCGATCCGCTGCTCGGCATGCTCGGCAATTCACAGAGCCTCGGCCGCTATGCCTATGTGACCAACAACCCCGCGTCGCTCCGTGATCCGGGTGGCTTCCTGTTCGGGAAGGTTGGCAAGTTCTTCAAGCGCGCCATCCGCGGGTTCGGCAGCCTGGCCCGACGCACGGTGCGCAACTACGGACGGGAGATCGTTGCCGCGGTAGCCGCGTATTACACGGCCGGCGCGGTCAGCGGCGCCTATATGGCCGCAACGCCCACCGCGAGCCTGGCCGTGGGTGATACCCTCGGTGCAGTGGCCGGTGGCGCTGTGGCGGGCGGTGTCTCCACAGGCGAAGTGCGTGGCGTGCTGGTCGGCGCTGCCGGTGGTGCGGCGTTCGGCGCGATGGGTGCAAGCTATGGCGATGCCTGGAACGCCGAACGCGTGCTCCTCTCGGGTGCCGCAGGCGGTGCACTGGCGGAGGCGGGCGGTGGCGAGTTCCGCCAGGGCTTCATGTTTGCCGGCGGTGCCGCGGGTTTTGCCTGGGGCTATCAGGAAATCGTCAACTATGGCGCGACCTGGGAGCCGGGTGGAGAGGCGCGAGGCAAAGATCGATTTACCATGCCAGGCAGGGGCGACATCAATTTTGGCGCCGCTGCTCAAGTGGTTGACCCAAACTCATTCT
>JAHDYN010000015.1 GCA_023383735.1 Gammaproteobacteria bacterium
GGTCCTGAGCGCTGTTCAGTCGGGCAGCGTCTGCCCGCGCGTCTCGATGACCAGCGGGATGAACAGCAGCCCGGCCAGCGGCACGAAGGCGACCGCAAACAGGGCATTCAATATCACCGCAGGTGAGCCGGCACCTGCTGCCGCCACACTGCCCACGACATAGGGGCCTGCGGCGGCGACCACGCGGCCGATGTTGTAGCAAAAACCGGCGCCCGTCGCGCGCAGCCGCGTGGGGTAAAGCTCCGGGAGGTAGTAGGTAAAGCTGCCGAACACGCCGAACACGCTGAGACCGATGAAGAAGTAGGCGTACAGCCGGACTTCCTCCGGGAGATCCAGGCCAAAGGTGCCCATCAGCGACAGTGCAGAGACGGCGAAATAGATGGCGAACATCGGCTTGCGGCCGAGCCGCTTGGCCAGCGGAATGGTGAGCAGCGTGCCGATGAGGCCGCCGAGGTTGAATGAGCTGGTGGCAATCGTTTTCCAGCTCTCGACCAGTGCGCTGGTTGCCGCCTTGTCGAGTCCGCTGGCGGCTGCGGCAGCCTGACCGAGGGTTGCGCTGACCACCGGGATGAAGGCGTTGCAGCTCCACCAGGTCAGCAGTGCCACGAAGGTCATCAGCAGTGCGCTGCGTGTGCGTGGCCAGAACTCCGGGCTGAACAGCTCGCGGATGCGGGGTGCGGGCGCCCTGGCGCTCTGCGCCGTCTGCACCCAGCGCTCCGGTTCCTTGATGAACAGGCGCACGAAGAAAGCCACGGCGGCCGGCAGCAGGCCGAACAGCAGCACGAAACGCCAGCTCGTCTCGGGATCGGCGCTCATGAGGTTGCCGGCCACCAGTGCATTGACGCCGGTGGCGAGAAACAGCCCGAAGGGTGCCGCCGTGTAGAGCAGGGCGCCGGCTTCAACGCGGTGCTCGTCGTCCACGACCTCGGCGACCATCGCGGCGCCCGCTGCCCATTCACCGCCGATGCCGAGGCTGGCGATGAGCCGGCAGGCAACGAGCTGCCACATGTCGGTGACCAGTGCGCAGGAGGCGGTGCCGAGCGCATAGAGCACCATGGTGATCATCAGCGTGCGGCGGCGGCCGAAGCGGTCGCTGATCGGACCGAATATCACCCCGCCAACCGCCCAGCCGATCAGGAACAGGCTGGTCAGCGAGCCTGTCCAGAACAGTGTTGCGGCCTTGGCCTCCGGCGAGCCCAGCGGCAGTCCGAGCAGAACGGGCACCGCGTTCGGCGCGACGAAGTTGAACAGCAGGCCGTCGAAGACGTCGAAGCCCCAGCCCAGCCACGCGGCGGCGAGTACGGTCCACTGATAGCGGGTGAAACCAAACACCGGAACAGGGTTTGCTCAGTACTTCACGACAGGCGGGGCGTTGACTGCCGACCAGGCTTCATAGGGCACGAAGTTCCTGGCGAGCATGTCCCAGAACAGCTGGTCTTCCAGCCAGCGGCGGCGCATGAAGTCCTGGGCGGCAAGATCGTCGGCCGAGTAGTCTGCATCAGCGCGCTTCGCGAGGATCTCGAAGTAGGCATCGACCACGGCCGTATACAGCTCCGAAACGAGCGTGAAGGTCTGTTCATCAGCCAGCATCCCCGCGCCATACATGCTGACGCCCGTGCAGGAGCCATCCCGGTGCCATTTCCAGGGCCCGGCGTTGGGCTTGTTGCAGGCCTTCGAGCGCCAGCGTTCGCGGTCGACGCTGTGCCGGGCAAAAACCTCGGTGACCCGGGCATCCATGAACGCCAGGTCCTCCGGCGGCTGGTTGACCTTCATCATGTCCATCGTGGCGCCGATGGTGCCCTCGCCCTTGTCGGATATCTGCACCACGAAGGTGGCGTGCAGCATGCCCACGCGCGGGTTCTTCGGGTGTATTGCCACTTCGAGAAAACGATTCCAGCGGCCGCCCATCACGAAGGGCGGCTTCTCGATCCCGGTGGTCACCACCATGATGCCGGCCTTCTCGGCAACCGCACCGCGCTTCACGCGCACTTCGTAGTGGCCATTGCCCGGCACGTCGAGCAACAGCGGTTCGATGCCAGCCTGGCTGTGATTGACGCGATCGACATTCGACCAGAAGGACTTTTCCGTGCCGTCGATGAAGGCGAGCATGCGCCGGGCAACATTGGCCTGTTCCGGTGTCAGCTGGTCCAGCTGGTCGCCGGGCCCGGCGGCCCGGGCTGGCTGGAAGACGATCAGCAGCAAGAGCAATGCACAGCGGGTCTTCGTCATGCGGATATCCATGCCTCCAGGCGGTTTTGCATGGTAGCAACCGCAGCCCGCCTGTCCAGCGTGGCCCGATCCGGTTCCCGCCCTTGACCTATCCCCCTGGAGGGGATAAGAATGCTGGCCTGGATCCCGTCAAGGAGTCGAGCGACATGTCTGCTGCCAAGGCTGCCGCATTGCCCGCGCACACCCACGACCGCGCTGCCCACAAGACGCACAAGGACGTGCTGAACCGGTTGCGGCGCGCCACCGGACACCTGCAGACCATCTCCGGCATGATCGACGCCGGGCGTGAGTGCGGCGAAATCGCCCAGCAGATGCATGCGGTGATCCGCGCGCTGGAAGAGGCGAAGTCGACGCTCATCCATGACCACATCGAGCACTGTCTCGAGGATGCGATCGGCCCGGTCAGTCGCGAGCAGCGCATGACCATCGACAACTTCAAGAAGATCACCCGTTACCTCTGAGCAAGGTTCTCTATCAGGAGCAAGACATGCTGCGCGCCGCACTGGACTGGCTGGGTTTTGGCGAGAAGGGCCATGCGATTGGCCACGGACACGGCCATGGACACGGTCATGACCACGAAGGCGGCCATGCACACACCCACGGTGTGATCGATCCGACCATTGCCACCACGGCCCGCGGCATCTGGGCGATCAAGTGGTCCTTCGTGATCCTGGCCATCACCGCTGTGTTCCAGGTTGTCATCGTCATCCTGTCCAGCAGCGTCGCGCTGCTCGCGGATACCATTCACAACGTCGGTGATGCCGCGACGGCAATCCCGCTGTGGATCGCCTTCGTGTTTGCGCGCCGCAAGGCCACCGACCGGTTCACCTACGGACTGGGCCGCGTGGAGGACCTGGCCGGCATGCTCGTGGTCGCACTGATCCTGTTCAGTGCGCTGGTGGCCGGCTACCAGACCATCGACCGTCTGCTGAACCCGCAGGAGATCAGTTACCTGGGCGCAGTCGCAGCGGCCGGCGTGATCGGTTTCATCGGCAACGAAGTCGTGGCGGTATTCCGCATCCGGGTGGGGCGTGAGATCCAGAGTGCGGCGCTGATCGCTGACGGTTACCACGCGCGCGTTGACGGCCTGACGAGCCTCGCCGTGGTCGGCGGTGCCATCGGTGTCTGGCTGGGCTTCCCGCTGGCTGACCCCATCGTCGGCGGGGTCATCACCTTGCTGATTTTCGGCATCGTGTGGCAGTCAGCCAGGGCCGTGTTCACGCGGGCACTCGATGGCGTCGAGCCGGAGTTCACCGCACTGCTGCGGCATACCGGCGAGCATGTGCCGGGCGTACGCAGGGTGCAGAACGTGCGTACCCGCTGGCTCGGTCATCGCATGTATGCAGAGGCCGATGTCGTCGTGGACGATTCGCTGCTGGTGCGTGAAGCGGCGGTCATTCTCGATAAACTGCACCGGCAGGCCAGCAAGCACCTGCCGGCACTCGCCTCACTGCGGCTGGCGCTGGCCACCGGCATCGATCCGGCGGAGAAAGCGCGCGTGGAGCAGAACCCCACACCACCGCATGACCATGGCGAGCACGGGCACGGGGAGCACGGCCACGACCATGGCGAGCACGGGCATGTGCATTGATGTTTAACGATGATCGATGCCGCCCCGATACGGCACGCAACTGCAGGGGAACAGTTGCGTGCCGTACGGTCCCCACGTTTCCGAGCGAGGAACCCCCGCTCAGAATCGAACGATAAGCTCGCCACCCCACTCGCTGGGTGCCGCCGGCCACAGGATATAGGTGCCGAAACCAGGCGTACCGGCCTGCTGCCGCACGTCCTGTGCAAAGGTCAGGTACTTGTCGTCGGTGACATTCAGGCCATAGACCGCGACGGTATAGCGGTCGTCCGATGAGTTCCAGGCAAGCCGCAGGTTCACGACATTGGAGGACGGCATCAGGTTGCCGGGCTCGTTGTCGACAAACGACCATGACTCATCCTGGTAGGCGTAGTCTGCGCGCGCTGTCAGCGAACCGCGGTTTCCGAGGTTCCATGTGTACTGTCCGCCCAGATTGAAAGTCAGGTCCGGTGCCATGGGCAGCTCGTTGGCGTTGGTAATGCCAAATGCCGCTGCATTCGGATCGACATCCTTCAGTTCATTGTCCAGATAACCCAGGCTTGCATTGACGTCGAAGGCATCCGTGACCCGCGCCGTCACTTCAAGCTCGATGCCGGACATCTCGGCATTGCCGGCATTCTTGATGTTGAAGAACCCGCCTTCGATGACATTCAGCTGGATGTCGTCATATTCCGTATAGAAGGCGGCGAGATTCACGCGTGCGCGACCGTCCCAGAGCTCGGACTTGATGCCTGCCTCCACGGTCCAGAGATTTTCCGGATTGAAAGAGTCGATCTGGTCGGTAACGGGACGACTGTTGAAGCCGCCGCTGCGAAAGCCCTCCGCATAGGATGTGTACAGCAGTATGTCTTCCCTGACCTGGAACTCGAGCCCTGCCCGTATGTCGGTTGAATCCCAGGACTTTTTGACGGTGGTTTCCGGGAACGCAGGAAACTCACCCATCGGGAAGGGGAAGCCAAACGGTGCGAAACCCGGTATCGAGTTGAAAAGCATGAATTTGTAGGTCTGCTCCTTCTCCTCATCGGTATAGCGCAGGCCGAAGGTGCCGCTCAGGCGCTCCGTGATCTTGTACGTCGCCTGTCCAAACAGCGCCCAGGAAGTGATCTCGGGCAGGATGTTCTGCTTGCTGGTCACGATTTGCCCGCGGTCCAGCGGCAGCGGCGCATCGACCACGGCCGGAATCGGGCCGCCGGGCACGCCGCCGGCAATCCATCCGCCGGGACCGGTCGCCCCCAGGTTGATGGCATTGGTCTGATCGACGTCTTCGTTGTAGTAGTAGATGCCGGCGAGCCACTTCAGCCGGTCATCGAAGGCCAGGCCACTCAGCTGGAACTCCTGACTGAACTGGTCCTGGTCGATCGGGATGATGTCGTTATAGGTTGCGAAACGGGTGACGTCGTAGTCAGCGCCCGAAGTCTGTTCCAGATTCCGATAGCCGGTGATGGACTTGAGGTTTGCAGCTCCGAAATCCCGGTCGACGACCAGAGACAGCCCCCAGACGTCCAGGTCGTTGACCGTGTCGGCATCGGCCCAGGTGCGGAAACGGCTGGGCGAGATATCGGCGTTGATATCCGGGATGCCCGCGCCCACATCACCCTGCGGCACCGGTATGAAGAACGGCGACAGGCCCGTCATGTCGGCACCGGGCGTGGTCTGCAGTGCGGCGGTGCCGCGGCCCCGCGTGTAGTCGCCGGTGATGGCGATGGACAACTGCTCGGATACCTGCATGTCCAGCATGCCGTGTGCGCCGAAGTCCTCGATGTCGCCCAGGGTCTGGCCGTCAACCAACCGTTTCCCCCAGCCGTCCTGCTCCTTGTAAAGCATCGAGATCTTGCCGTTCACCGTATCGGCCAGCGGACCCTCGACCGACCCCTTGACCTGCCACAGATCGCGTTCGCCGAACTTCATTTCAGCTGTGGCGCCAAACTCGTCTGCCGGCCGTGCCGACACGACATTGATCGCGCCACCGATGGTATTGCGTCCGAACAGTGTGCCCTGCGGTCCGCGCAGGACTTCTATCCGTTCCGTATCCAGCAACTCGAAAGTTGCACCGCTGGTCCGGCCCAGATAAATGCCGTCGACATAAACGCCGACGCCCGGATCGAATGCTGTGCTGAAGTCGTTCTGGCCGACGCCGCGGATGTAGTAGTAGCCATCGCCGCCACCGTTGTATCCGGCCGGAGCGGAAAGATTCGGCACGTAGGGCACCACATCGCGCACATTGGCGATCGAGCGCAGTTCCATGTCGTCAGCCGACAGGGCCGTGACAGAAATAGGTGTTTCCTGCAGGCTTTCCTCGACGCGCCTGGCAGTTACTACAACTTCATCGAGCGCACCGGCAATGGCGGGAACACCCGCAATGGTTGCCGCAGTCAGGATGATTGCTTGAGTCAGGTGAGAAAATGACTTGCGCATGTAGATCCCCCGAACGTCTGTTTACCGGTTGTAGCGAGTCCCCGCGATGGCCATCAGGCTGCATGCAGCCTGATGGCCAGCGAGTACGGGTCAACGTCCCGAGTATCGATGATCGGTTGGCCTGTGCCTAACCAATGTTTGTTATGGGATCTGCCGTGCTTTTCATGGGCGGCGGTGCACCGCGCAGCGCGCTGACGATTCCTGCGCGCTGCAACTGGAACGCGGTCGGGTACCAGAAGGTCTGGCCGGAGCGGATCCAGTTGCCCAGGAACCAGTCGGGCACGCCGCGTTGCTGGAAGTAGCGCAGTTCTGCTGCATAGAGTGAGGATACCGGGCCTGTAGACAGCGGCTCCCAGTTGCGCGGCAGGTGAAAGCCCATTCGGGCACCGCGTTGCAGGTAGCGAAAACGCCCGCCGATGAATGCCGAGACGCAGGCGCTGGAACATTCGCGGCTGCTGTAGGTATCGAGCCCATGCGCGACGATGAGATCGCGCAGGCGCTGGCCCTCCGATAGCGCGCCGCCACCACTGTTCAGCCGGATGCGCCGCACATCCGGATTGCGCTCCAGCAATTCATTCACTGCTGCGCTCACGCCAAAGCCCAGGCCACCGTCGACTTCGATTTCCCGGCCACCCGGCAGCAGGGTCACCTGGTACTGGTAGGGTCCGAGTGCCCAGGCCACGCGGGCGGCGATGAGCTGCTCGGCACCTGCGACCAGTCCGCGCATGGCGATCAACAGGGTGAAGAGCACCGCCGCCACCTGAGTGAGGCGGGCGCTTCGAATCCTGTCGGTGGTACGCAGGGTCCGGTCGGTTGCCTGCCAGAGGCCGACCATCTGCCAGAGCGGGACGATGCCGGTCTGCAGGATGACGAGTCCGAGTATCGCGGTATAGCTGGATGCGGAGTCGCCCTGGATGCCGCTGCGCTGGGCGATCCACGGGATCAGCCAGTAGAGCAGCAGCGTGAGCGCGACGCAGTTGATCCACCAGCTGATGCCAAGGCGCAATTCCCCGCGCCAGTGGCGGGCGATATAGGAGAACAGGAACACCCCGGCCCTTGTCAGTGTCCGAAGCCGGCCGGCTCCAGGGACTTTGCCTCAGCCGGGTCGAAGCGTACCGGCCGTCCATCCCGGTTCCAGATCACGAAGGCGCCGATGCCGATCAGCAGATTGGCAACGCCCGTGAGGATGATCGGACCGGAGATCATCCAGTGATCGAAGAGGTAGCCGCCGGCAAAACTGGTGAACAGGATGCCCGCAGCGCCGCACAGGCCGGCAAAGCCGATCACCGAGCCACGCACGTCGATCGGCGTTTCCTGCCCGAGCAGGCCGGTTACGGTGAGGATCACGCTCATCTGACCGATACCGACCATTGCGCAGGCCAGGTAGCCGAGTGGTGCGAACGGGTGCACCTGCATGCCAAGCAGCGTGTAGCCGACGCCGGCGGCCAGCAGGGCAACCATCACGCAGGCCAGGCGGTGGAAGCGATCGATGGCTATGCCAATGAGCGGCGCGGAGAGCAGCGATGACCCCTGGATAAGGGCCAGCATGATGCCGGCGCTCTTGAGTGCTTCGGTGCCGCTCATGCCTTCATCGCGGCCGAGCTGCTGCAGCCACAGCGAGACAAAGGTGACCACCAGCGTCAGGTCGGCGCGGCCCACGCCTGAACCCGCATAGCAGATGATCAGTCGTGGATTGAGGCGGCCCTGCTGCAGGCCGATCTGCAGGGTCTTCATCAGGCCGACCTTGCTGCGTTTGCCGGTGGGCGTGCCGCCCTTCAGCCCCAGCTGCATGACGATGGCGGTGACGATGCAGATCGCGGCCACGCCCAGCAGCGTGTAACGGCCTGCTTCCGCACCATCGAAACCGCGTTCCTTGAGCATGGCCGGTACGGCCGAGCCGAGCAGGATGGCCAGGCCGACGCCGAGACCATTCAGCAGACCGGTGGCGCCCGACAGCTTGCCGCGCGAACGCTCCGCCGGGTAGTCAGCGGCGGTCACGGCGATCATGGCGCCGACTGCGGTCACGCCCAGGGCGTAGATGAAGCGGTACATGTACAGGTCCTGCTCGCTGGTGGCGAACCCGTACAGGCCAAAGCCGATGCCGGCGATGAAGGCGCCCATCGCGTAGATGGGGCGCCGGCCGAAGCGGTCGGACAGACCGCTGACAAAGCCGATCAGGCAGAGTGCGACGATTTCCTGCATGGTGACCAGGAAGCCGGTGACCCGGCCCTGTTCTTCCAGCGGGATGCCCACGATCTCGTTCAGCACATAGGGCTGGGTAAAACTCAGGAAGCTCACGATCGGCATGACGATCAGACTGACGTACAGATAGGTGTACGCGTTCAGGCCGGTGATGCCCTGGGCAAACTGGATGGGACCGAGGCGGAAGTTGCCAGCGGGTGCGGGCGGGGGCGGCTGGCTCAATTCGAAATCCTTTCGCGATGTTTCACGGATTGGCCCGATGCCTCCGTGCTCGTGTTGCAGGGTTGCCAGCCCCGCGTTGTGCAGCTGCGCACTCTGGCCGGGCAGGGGCCCGCAGTCAACCTGACGTCCGTTTCCGTGCGCCAATCGGCATGGACCCACTGGCGGGCGGCGGGCGGCTCTGGCACCGTAGCTCCGGCATGCACCGCAAACAGCCCATCATTGGTGTCATTTCGGATCGCCGCCTCCTCGGCCACCACGCTTTCCAGGTACAGGGCGAGAAGTATCTGCGCGCCGTGGTGGCCGGCTCGGGTGGTTTGCCGCTCGGCATCCCCTGCCTTGGATCGGGTTTCGATTCGCCCGGCATCCTGGATGCATTCGACGGGCTGCTGCTGACCGGTTCTCCTTCCAATGTCGAACCCCACCGCTACCGCGGCGCGGCGAGCGCTGCGGGCACGATGCACGATGCGGAGCGTGACCTGCTGGCCTTTGCGCTGATTCCGGCCGCTGTCCGGGCCGGGTTGCCGCTGCTGGCGATCTGCCGCGGCTTCCAGGAACTGAACGTGGCTTTTGGCGGCAGCCTGCACCAGGACCTGCATGCGGTGCCGGGCTATGGCAGGCACCGTGAGGACAAGGGCCAGCCGGTCGATGTCCAGTACGCGCCGGCGCATGAAGTACGGTTTGTTGCCGGGGGCTTGCTGGCGCGGATTACCGCGCGCGACTCGGCACAGGTGAATTCGCTGCACGGCCAGGGTATCGACCGGCTCGGCGAAGGACTGGTGGTCGAGGCGCTGGCGCCCGATGGACTGATCGAGGCGATCGTCGTCGCTGATGCGCCGGGCTTCACGCTCGGTGTGCAGTGGCATCCGGAGTGGCGCGTGCAGGAGAGTGAAGTCTCGATGGCAATTTTTCAGGCGTTTGGCGACGCCTGCCGGAGTTATCGGTCATGAGCACAGGCGATGGCGAGAAAATGAACGAAGAGCAGTTGCGGCAGTGGCTGCTCGACCACAGGATCGACGAAGTCGAGGCGGTGGTGCCCGACATGGCGGGTGTGGCGCGCGGCAAGTACATGCCGGCCCGGAAGTTCACCGAGCAGGGCGGCATGCGCCTCCCGGAATCCGTGTTCATCCAGTCCGTGACCGGCGAGTACATCGACGATTACCTCGAGGAGAACGTAGTCGATCCGGTCGACCGCGACATGATCACCCGGCCTGATCTGGCCACGCTGCGTCTGGTGCCCTGGGGTGAGGAGCCGACCTGCTGCGTCATCCATGACTGCTATACGCAGGAAAAGGAGCCGATCGATATCGCGCCGCGGCAGGTGCTCCGGCGCATCGTCGAGATGTTCCATGCGCAGGGGCTGGTGCCGGTGGTCGCGCCGGAGATCGAGTTTTACCTGGTCAAGCGCAACACGGATCCGGACTATCCGCTCGAACCGCCGGTCGGCCGCTCCGGGCGCAAGGAGACCGTGCGCCAGCCCTACAGCATGGATGCGGTGGACGAGTTCGAGCCGTTCATCCAGGACATCTACGACTACTGCGAAGTCCAGCGCCTGCATGTGGACAACCTGGCGCACGAGACCGGCACCGCACAGCTCGAGATCAACTTCCAGCACGGCGATCCGGTCGAGCTGTCCGACCAGATGTTCCTGTTCAAGCGCACCGTGCGCGAGACGGCGATGCGCCACGAGATCTATGCCACCTTCATGGCCAAGCCGATGGAGCATGAGCCCGGCAGCTCGATGCACTGGCACATCAGCCTCCGGCGCGCCAGCGATGGCGGCAATGCCTTTTCCAATCCGGACGGTTCGGAGAGCGAGCTGTTCCGGCAGTTCATCGCCGGCATCCAGAAGTACGGACCGGATGCCACGCTGCTCAGCGCGCCTTACGTGAATTCCTACCGGCGCTTCACCCGTCACCTGTCGGCACCGATCAACCTGCAGTGGGGCTACGACAACCGGACGGTGGGTCTGCGCGTGCCGCATTCGGATGCCGACAACCGGCGCATCGAGAACCGGCTGGCCGGTGCCGACGTCAATCCCTACCTCGCGATTGCCGCCTCGCTGGCCTGCGGCCTGCTCGGCCTCGAAGAGCGGTTGCAGCCGACGGCACCGGAGGCGGGCAGCGCCTACAACCGGCCGTTCGCGCTGCCGGGCAGTCTGTCGGAGGCGCTGAAGCGCTTCGAGCACAGCGAGCAGCTCCGGCCGTTGCTCGGCCACCGCTTCATCAAGATCTATACCGCCATGAAACGGCAGGAATACCAGGCCTTCTTCGAGGTGATCAGCCCCTGGGAACGCGAATACCTGCTGCTCAACGTATGAACAACCAGGATCTGCAGCGCTGGCAGGAGCTCGATCGCGAGCACTTTCTGCATCCCTTCACCGATCACCGCGAACTGGCGGCGCGCGGCACACGGGTCATCACCCGGGCGGAAGGCGCCTGGCTGTGGGATGCCACCGGCCACCGTCTGCTGGATGCGATGTCCGGCCTCTGGTGCGTGAACCTCGGCTACGGCCGGCAGGAGCTGGTTGCGGCGGCCACCCAACAGCTGCAATCGCTGCCGTACTACAACAGCTTCTTCCAGTGCACGCATCCGCCGGCCATCGAGCTGGCAGCGGAGCTGTGCGCCATCGCGCCGCCGGGCTTCAACCGCGTCTTCTTCACCAACTCCGGCTCGGAAGCCAACGACACCGTGATCCGGCTGGTGCGCTACTACTGGTCGCTGCTCGGCAAACCGGACCGGCAGCTGATCATTGCCCGGCGCAACGCCTATCACGGCAGTACGGTCGGTGCAGCCAGCCTCTCCGGCATGCCCTGGATGCACGCCCAGGCCGGACTGCCGATACCCGGCATCCTGCACATCGAGGAGCCATACTGGTTTGGCCAGACCGACATCGAGGACCCCGAGGCGTTTGGCCGGCATGTGGCCGGGCAGCTGGCTGCTGCCATCGAGAATGCGGGCGCAGACAAGGTGGCTGCCTTCATCGCCGAGCCGGTGCAGGGCGCCGGTGGTGCGATCATGCCGCCGGCCAGTTACTGGCCGGAGATCCAGCGTATCTGCGACCACTACGGCATCCTGCTGGTCGCCGACGAAGTGATCACCGGCTTTGGCCGGCTCGGACAGTGGTTTGGCAGCCAGCATTTCGGCATCCGCCCCGACCTGATGTCCTTTGCCAAGGGCGTGACCTGCGGCTATCAGCCGCTGGGCGGCGTGATGGTCGGTGATCGTGTCGCCGAAGTCCTGGTGGCGCAGGGCGGCGAGTTTTTTCACGGCTTCACCTACTCGGGGCATCCGGTGGCCTGTGCCGTTGCCCGCGCGAACCTGCGCATCCTGCGCGAGGAGCAGATCATCGCGCAGCTGCAGGACCGGCTGATCCCGGCCTTTGCCAGGCGCTGGCAGAAGCTGGGCACTCACCCGCTGGTCGGCGAAGCCCGCTCTGTCGGCCTGATCGGCGCGCTCGAACTGGTGAGCAACAAGTCCGGGCGGCAGCGCTTTCCCAAGGCCCTGAAGGCCGGTGAGCGTTGCCGCGACTTCTGCATCGAGCAGGGACTGGTGATGCGCGCGGTCGGTGACACCATGATCGTGGCACCGCCGTTCATCCTCGACGAAGCGCAGCTCGACGAACTGGTGGACAAGGCTTGGCGGGCGCTCGACCTCACGCAGCAGGCGCTGGGTGTGGCAGCGGGCGCGTGATCGCGGGCGCTCATCCGTCTTCCTGGTATGTCGCGAGTGCGCGCGGTCTGGTCACGCATCCGCCCCTGCGTGGCAGCCTGAGTGCCGACGTGTGCGTGGTTGGCGCGGGCTATACGGGCCTGTCCGCGGCGCTGCATCTGGCCGAGCGCGGCTACTCGGTGATCGTGCTGGAGGCGCAGCGGGTCGGCTGGGGCGCCTCGGGCCGCAATGGCGGGCAGATCGGCACCGGCCAGCGTCGCGAAGAGGCCTGGCTGGAGGCCCGCTTCGGTCGCGACACGGCCCGGCAGTTGTTCCACCTGGCCGAGGAATCAAAGGCGCTGGTCCGGACGCGCATCAGCCGGCATGCCATCGATTGCGAGCCCGGCTCCGGCCAGCTGCTGTGTGCCGCCAGGCCGGCGCATATAGACGCACTGAAGCGCCGTGCCGACAAACTTGCCCGCGACTACGACTATCCCCACCAGCGCTGTATCGCGCAGTCCGAGCTCGTCGGGATGCTGGGCAGTGCCCGCTACTCCGGCGCCTGCCTGGACACGCAGGCGATGTACCTGCACCCGCTGAACTATGCGCTGGGGCTGGCCCGCGCCTGCACCGAGGCCGGCGTGCAGATCTTCGAGCAGT
>JAHDYN010000456.1 GCA_023383735.1 Gammaproteobacteria bacterium
CAGCAGGGCAGGCGGCGCGCCAGCCTCGATAATCGTGCAGCTGAACTTGCGCGCCGCGGCCATCGCCCGGAACGGCGCCCGCTGCGAGACATCGAGAAAGGCCGCATCGACGATGACTGCAAAACCGGCGTCGAGCACCTGGCCTGCCAGCTCCAGCAAGCGCGCATAGGTCCGGTGACTTCCCGCAGAGTCGTAGATGCCCTGGCCGATCTTTGCGCGTGCGTCGGCCTCGGGTGGCAGGCCGGCCAGCCGCTTGCGCTCCACGTCGGAGCGAATGCGGATGGCACCAAGCTGCTCGACCAGCGCCCCGGACAGCGTCGTCTTGCCGGACGCTGAAACGCCGCGGGTCAGGATCAGCCGGGGTGGTCCTGACCGCGTGTAGCCTTGTGCCAGCGCCAGATAGTGGCGGGCTTCCGCCTCGGCCAGGGCCTTCTCCCGGTCATCGATGCCGGCCTGAAGTGCCCGGATGCCATCAACCTTCGCCCGGACCAGCGCCCGGTACACCAGGTAAAAGCGCAGGACGGCCAGCCCGGCGTAGTCGCCCGTGCGTTCGAGGTACAGGTTGAGAAAACGCGCAGCGAGCGCCGGCTGCTGACGTGCCTCAAGGTCCATCACGAGAAAGGCCACCTCGTTCAGTACGTCGATCCAGCGCAGGTCCGGGTTGAATTCGAGGCAGTCAAACACCAGCGGGCCGTCATTGACCCATGCCAGGTTGCGCAGGTGCAGGTCGCCATGGCATTCGCGGACGAAGCCATCGCGCTTGCGCTGCTGGAAAGTTTCCCGCAATCGCGCGAACGCCCTGATGGTCCACTGCTCCAGTTCGGCAATGCCTTGTGCCGAAGCCGGATCCGGCAGGCATCGGCGCAGCTCCGGGAAGTTCTCCATCGCCGGTGCGATGATCTGCTCCGGCCCGCCGTACTTCACGCGGGCTCCGGCAACCGACACGCGCTGGTGGAAATCAGCGATGAACGTCGCGAAGGCATCCAGGTGATGGCCCTTGAGTTCCCCCTGGTCGAGCAGCCGGTCGAGTTGCGCCGACGGTGAAAACTGCCGCATCTTCACCGCGTACTCGACTGCATCGCCGTCACCACCGAAGCGCGGTGCATCAGGGCTTCCGGTCACTGGTATCACGCCGAGATAGAACGCCGGTGCGAGGCGCCGGTTGAGACGGACTTCCTCCGTGCAGTAGTGATGCCGTTTGGCCAGTGTTGAGAAATCCACAAAGCCGAGATCGACGGGCTTCTTGATCTTGTAGGCGTAGTTGCCGGTGAGGATCACCCATGAGATGTGGGTTTCGATCAGTTCGGGGGCGTCGACGGGGTGGTCGCAGGCCCCGGGCTTCAGCAAGCCGGCAACAAGTGCCGATGACGCTGCAGTTTCGCCTGCCTGAGGCTGCGGGCTAGAACCGGTCTGGTCCAAGGTCTGCCCCCGGTTGGGCCTTCGGTTCCGGTCGTTCGGTCATGCTTGCCTCGGCAGATTGCCATGGAGCCGTACCGGCCAGTTTACGCCGTGCCCTGCGCAGAAACGTCAGGCAAAAAAATGCCCCGGACTGGCCGGGGCACTAGTGCATCCGATGATGCCTGTTCAGGTCGCAGCCGACGAGTGCCTCAAGAGAGGCCCGTCAGAGCGCCGAACCGGTGATATCAGGACGCCCGCAGATTGGAGGCTGCTGGCTTGCCGCGCTCGTTGGTGATGT
>JAHDYN010000457.1:0-677 GCA_023383735.1 Gammaproteobacteria bacterium
ACGGGTGTTCACGACCTTCGGGATCCGGTTGTAGGCCGATGTGCTGCCAAAGACGACCGGCCCGATGGCGCTCCAGTGCGCCTTCAGGTCGCTGGTTACGCTCCCCGGTCCGGCTGACGGGATGTCGCTGTGGGCGGAGCGCAGGGTGAATTGCACCGAACCATCGGCGATCAGGGCCAGCGCCGCGTTCAGATCGTGCTTGCTGAGGGCCTGGTTGAAGGCCTGAACCGTTTCGTCCGGGCCGCGTTCTGCTGCGTGCAGGGCAGGCGACAGCATCGAACTGAACATCAGAATGGCGCTGGTCGCAATGGCCAGATGGTGGTGGGTCATGAGTCTGGATCTCCGATTATGGGTTGTGTTCACGATCGCAGTTTGAGGTGCTGTTGCGCAAGCCCATTTCTGCTTCTCTTCCAAAGATTGGCCCGAATCTCTGCGGCCCACGGCGATCCGGGCGCGCCAGCATTCAGGCCGCATGTTAATATGCCAGTCTAACTGATTGATTTGAATTGCCGAATCATGCGGATTGGACAACGGTGTGGCGAATTCCCGGATCCGGGTGTTTGGGGCGGCGTGGTCAGAACCCTTCGGTATAATGCGGCGCGTAGTGCGCCACGGGGCCCCAGGCGCGAAAGTGGCGGAACTGGTAGACGCGCAGGATTTAGGTTCCTGTGGGGCAA
>JAHDYN010000457.1:693-1691 GCA_023383735.1 Gammaproteobacteria bacterium
CTACCCCTTCCGGTAATCAGGCAGTCACAGCAGAAAGCGAGAGGATGAATGGAGCGCGTTGAGGGTTCAGACGTACAGGTGGCCATTGAGTCCGCACAGGGTCTCAAGCGGCGCATTCGGGTCAGCGTGCCGGCGCAGCGCATCGAGCGTGAAGTGGAGGCGCGTCTCCGGTCGGTCGGGCGGACGGCCAGCATCAAGGGCTATCGTCCGGGCAAGATTCCCGAGAAGGTGGTCCGTCAGCGCTTCAGCGAGCAGGTGCGTCAGGACGTCATGGAGGACATGGTCCGGTCTGGCTACTCGGAAGCCGTGACCCGCGAAAAGCTGCGTCCCGTCGGGGATGCGCAGATCGAAACGGTGCCGGATAGCGGCTTGCAGGGCAGCGACCTGTTGTTTACCGCCAGCTTCGAAATCTTCCCGGACTTCCAGCTGCAGGGTATCGATGCCCTGGAAGTCTCGCGCCCCCAGCCGCAGTTCGACGACGCTGATGTCGAGTTCATCATCGACAACCTCCGGCGGCAGCGCCGGAACTGGGTCCCGGTCGAGCGCGCCGCGCGCGACGGCGATCGCGTCACGCTGGATTTCGAGGGTCGGCTCGACGGCGAGCCCATAGAGGGTGGGGCTGGTGATCAGGTCACTGTGATCGTTGGCTCGGGCCGGCTGGTGCCGGACTTCGAGCGGCAGCTGGCCGGAGTCTCTGCCGGCGAGCAGAAGACCATCCAGGTTGCGTTCCCGGCTGACTACCCCAACAAGACGCTGGCGGGTCGCCAGGGCGATTTCGATCTGCGTATCACCGAGGTTGCCGAAGAAGAGCTGCCGGAGGTTGATGAGGCGTTTGTGCGCAGCTTCGGGGTGGAGAGCGGTGAACGTGCGCAGTTCGAGCAGGACATCCGCAAGAACATGGCCCAGGAGTTCGAGTCACGGGCGCGCGCTGAAGTAAAGAAGCAGCTGCTCGACATGTTGCTGACGCACAATCCCATCGATGTGCCTGAGGTGCTGGT
>JAHDYN010000458.1 GCA_023383735.1 Gammaproteobacteria bacterium
ATCTGTGCCGAGATCAGCCTCGGGCGGGCAAATGCCGCCGGACACTGCGCAAGGATTGCACCAAGAAACAGCACCACCGCCCCGAGCTTGCGCAGCGCAGCCAGCAGGCTGTTCTGCAGCTGCCTGATCAGCATCATCAGAGGCCACCCAGCAACTGCTGCCGGTAGTCCGGCGCGGGGTAATGAAACGGCACCGGTCCATCGGCAGCGCCGGTCATGAACTGGCGCACCAGCTCGGACTCGCTATTGGCGAGTTGGTCGGGCCGGCCGCTGGCAATGACCTTGCCCTCGGAGATAACGAAGCAGTGATCGGCAATATGGGAGATCTCGGCCACATCATGCGAGACAACGATACTGGTTAGTCCCAGCGCATCGTTGTTGAGCCGGATCAGCCGCAGGACCACCCCGAGTGAAATCGGGTCAAGGCCCGAGAAGGGTTCGTCGTACAGCAGGAGCTCGGGGTCCAGCACCATTGCCCGGGCCATTGCCACCCGGCGCGCCATGCCTCCGGACAGCTCGGAGGGCATCAGATTTGCCGCACCACGCAGACCAACCGACTGCAGCTTGGTCAGCACGACGTTGCGGAGCAGCCGTTCCGGAAGGTTGGTATTCTCGCGCACGGGAAATGCGACATTCTCGAAAACGCTGAAGTCGGTCAGCAAGGCGCTGTTCTGAAACAGCATGCCCATCCGGCGACGCAGTGCATAGAGTTCCTGACGGGACAGTCGGGGCACATCCTGCCCTGCGACCCGTACGCTTCCCGCATCCGGCTTGAGCTGCCCGGTGAACATGCGCAGCAGGGTGGTCTTGCCGGTACCGCTCGGCCCCATGATCGCAGTGATGCTCCCACGGGGGATCGCCAGCTCCATGCCGTCAAAAATCACACGGCTGCCACGCGAAAAATGCAGGCCGCTTATCTCGATCAGATTGTCAGCAGCCGACGATGCGTTCACCCGGATTCCATGGCCCGTTGTCTTTCAGGGCGCGAAGGATAACAAAATTTCGCACGGCAGCCGGGTTATCCGCTACCGGACACCAGGCCCGGCTATTCCACTCAAAAGCATATTGGACTAAGATAGTCCCATATGCTCCGGATCAGCAAATTGACGGACTACGGCACGATGATCCTCGTGTATCTGGCGGCTCAGGCGAGCGAAGTCCGCTCGGCCAACGATGTCGCCATCGGCACACGAATCGCCCTGCCCACGGTGCAGAAACTGCTGAAAATCCTCGCGCGCGGCGAACTGGTGCACTCGCTGCGCGGCGCCGAGGGCGGGTACGCCCTGGCACGCCCGCCGGAAAGCATCAGTGCGGCAGAAATCGTCGATGTCCTTGAAGGCCCGCTCAGCATCACCGAGTGCAGCATGACAGACAGCCAGTGCGAGCTTGAGGAGGGCTGCCCGGTCGGTGATGCCTGGCAGAAGATCAACCGTGCGATTCGCTGCGCACTCGACACCGTAACGCTGGCAGTTCTGGCACATCCGCCACATGAATTTCCCTTGCCTGACCTGTCGGCACGTCGTGGAAAGAGCCCGGAGCGCCGCTCGTCAGGCTGAGCAGTAGCGATCACCCATGAACAGCAAAGTACAGAACCCCGGACTCGACGAACTGGTCAGCCGCCGCTACCAGCATGGCTTTGTCACGGACATCGAGTCGGATACGGTGGCGCCCGGCCACAGCGAGGACGTCATC
>JAHDYN010000016.1:0-4143 GCA_023383735.1 Gammaproteobacteria bacterium
GCGCTGGGGCGCATGCTGCCCGGCCAGCGGGTTGGCGGGCACGTCGGCAAGTCGCGGCGTAAGTAGCCGCGACCGGATCGGCTTCAGGCGGTAGGCCGCCACGGGATCGCGCCTGAAGACGCCCGCAGGGGAAGCCTCTACGGTTTCTTCGCCGCCGAAATCAGCTGCTGGGCGCGGGCGGACAGTGCGGCATCTCCCGCGCTGAGGCTGAGCGCCTTGCGACCGAGGCTTTCCGCCTGGAGGAAGTCGCCTTCCTTCAGGCGGATGTTGCCGAGTTCGAGCCAGAGCACCGGTTGACGGGGTTCGATGCGGATCGCGCGCTCGATGGCGGCAACCGCCTGCGGGTAGCGGCCAGCCGCTGAATGACTGCGGCTCTCGTTGAGCAGGGCCTGGCTGGCGGGGCTCACCGGCGGAACGATACGCACCGGCGGTGGCGGTGGCGCCGGCGGTGGTGTGGCAGGTGGGTCCGGCGCCGGTGCTGGTGCCGGTACCGGTGGGGGCGCCGGGCGGGTTGCGGGTACCGGGGCTTTCGGTTGTGGTGCCCGGGTGCCGCCCGGCGGGACGCAGCCGCTGACTGCGGTGATCAGCAGCAGCGCCGCAGCGACCATCCGGACAACGCGGCCGGGCGGTTTCAGTCGAGCAGGTTTTTCAGCCATTCCATCCCGCGCCTGGTGAGTCCATCGGATTCCGGCATGCAGTCGGGCTTTGCCGGCAGGGCCGTGCCTGCAGGCAGCGGCACGGTGATCAGGTCGCCGCACTCGGCGCGCGACAGCATGCCGGTAGCATAGTCGAAAGACACATCCACCAGGTCTTCCGCCGGCAGCGCCTCGTAGCCAAGGTCGCCGAAGCCGGCGACCAGACGGGCCCATATCGGCAGCGCACCCGAGGCTCCGCTGAGTCCCGTGGGCGAATTGTCGTCGGCGCCGATCCAGACCACAACCACGTGGTCATTGGTGAAGCCGGCAAACCAGCTGTCGCGCAGATCGTCCGAGGTACCGGTTTTTCCGGCCACGGCCAGGTCCGGCCGCAGCCAGCGCCTGGCGCCCCGCGCGGTACCGCGGTCGACGACCTGCAGCATGCTGGTGTTCAGCTGTGCCACGGCCGAAGGCTCGGCGGCACGGTCTATCTTGAGCTGATAGCGCTCCAGCGGTTTGCCGTCGGCATCGAGTACCGCGCGCACCGCCTTGAGCGGCACATGAAAGCCGCCGTTGCCGAGGCTGTTGTATACCTGTGCGACTTCCATCGGCGAAAGATCGACTGCACCGAGCAGCAGCGAGGGCAACGGTGCCGGTGTCTTTGTCGTGCCCAGCGACCTGAGCAGGCCAGCGACCTTCTTCGGTCCCACATCCATGCCGATGCGCACGGTCGGGGTGTTGAGGGATTCCGCGAGTGCCCTGACAGCCGGCACCGGGCCGCGATACTCGCGATCGTAATTCTGGGGGCTCCAGATCTTGCCCGTGTCGAGACGGATGTTCAGCGGTGCATCTTCGACCCGCGTGGCGGCGGTGTACCGACCGGACTCGAAGCCGGCGAGGTAGACCACCGGTTTGACCAGCGAACCGATCGGGCGCCTTGCATCGAGCGCCCGGTTGAAGCCCTGCATGCGCGCATTGCGGCCGCCGACGATCGCGACCACGTCGGGCGTCTGGGTGCCGGTGACCACGATGGCGCCATCCAGCGAGCCGGCCTTGCGCTTGCGGCTGGTTTCCAGTTCATCCAGGCCTTCTTTCAGGCGCTGCTCGGCCAGGGCCTGAATGCGCGGGTCCAGCGTGGTCATGATGCGCAGCCCAGCGTTGAGCAGATCCTCTTCCCGGTAGTCGGCGCGCAGTTCACGGCGCACCAGATCCATGAAGGTCGGGTTGTAGCTCGCGAAGGTGGTGGCCTTGCCGCGTACGCCCAGGTCGCGCTGTTTGGCCTTGACGGCCACCGCTTCCGGAATCAGCCCGAACTCGGCCATCAGGTCGAGGATCATGTCGCGGCGCTTGCGGGTGCGCTCCGGCTGACGCCTGGGGTCGTACCACGACGGGCCACGGACCACGGCGATCAGCAGCGCCGTTTCCTGCGGCTCGAGTTCTGCCAGCGGTTTGCCGAAGTAGAACTGGCTGGCCAGGCCGAAGCCGTGGATCGCGCGGTCGCCGGCCTGGCCCAGGTAGATTTCGTTGACGTAGGCATTGAGCAGATCCGGTTTGTCGAAGTGCAGCTCCAGCAGGATCGCCATGAGCGCTTCGCGCAGCTTGCGGGTGAGCGTGCGGCTGTTGTCCAGGAAATAGCTGCGCACCAGCTGCTGGGTGAGCGTGCTGCCGCCCTGTTCGATGCCGCCGGCACGGATGTTGGCCCACATCGCGCGCGCGATGGCGCGCAGGGAGATGCCGCCGTGCCTGTCGAAGTCGCGATCCTCGACGATCTTGAGCGACTCCAGCAGCAGCGGGGGGACCTGGTCCGGACCCAGCACGATCCGGTCCTCGCCGTGCGAGGTGAAGATATTGCCGATGAAGGGCGGGTCGAGGCGCAGCAGCGGCAGGTCGCCGCCCCGTTCGTCGCTCAGCGCGGTGATGCCGCCGGCACCGAAGCTGATGGTGGCCTTCTGGGCGGGCTGCTCGCTGTCCCAGAACTGGAACGGACGGGTCATCAACACGATCCGGCCACGCAGGCGTGCAAAGGTGCCCTGGGTCCTGATGGTGGTGGCTGCCGAGTAGCCGAGGGCGGTCAGCTCCCGCTGCAGTTCATCGGCACTGAGCCGCTGCCCGGCATAGAGTTCCAGCGGTCGCGCATAGACCTGCGCCGGCAGATCCCAGCGCCGCCCCTCGAACTGGCGCACGATCTGGCGGTCCAGCAACCAGACCCAGATTGCCAGTGCCGAGACCAGCAGCACGGCCAGCCCCGCCAGCCCGAAGATCAGGCGGCGACTCAGATACTGGCGCAGGTTTTTTTTGCGTGAGCGTCGGGCCATGGCGCATGTTAACCCGCAGCAACCCGACTCTGGCCCCGGTGTCCGGGCATCAGTCGGCGATTGTCGCGGCCACCGGCCGGTGATCCTTGCCGATCGCCAGATAGACCGCCGGCACGACAAAGATCGTGAACAGCGTACCGATGCTCATGCCGGTCGCCACCACCAGCCCGATGTTGTAGCGGCTGACCGCGCCGGCACCGGTTGCGGTCAGCAACGGCACGACGCCCAGCACCATCGCGGCGGTCGTCATCAGGATCGGGCGCAGGCGGGTGCCGGCCGCCTGCTCGATGGCCTCGCGCTTGTTCAATCCCTGTTTCTGCAGCTGGTTGGCAAACTCGACGATCAGGATGCCGTGCTTGCTGATCAGGCCGATCAGCGTGATCAGGCCGACCTGGGTATAGATGTTGATCGTTGCGGCGCCCAGCGTCAGGAAAACCAGGGCGCCGGCGATCGACATCGGCACGCTGACCAGCATGATGAGCGGGTCGCGGAACGATTCGAACTGCGCGGCGAGCACCAGGTAGATCACGACGATGGCGAAGAAGAAGGTGACAATCAGGCTGCTGCCTTCCTGGGTGTACTGGCGGGCCGGTCCTGCGTAGTCGAAGTTATAACCCTCGGGCGCCAGCTCGGCTGCCTTCGCGCGCAGGAAATCGAGCGCCGTGCCGAGCGTGACGCCGGGAGCTGGCACCGCCGAGAGCGTCACGGAGTTCTGCTGCTGAAAACGCTTCAGCTCCTGCGGTTGCACCGATTGCTCCAGGGTGATCAGCGCCGACAACGGCACCAGTTGCCCGCTGCGGGTGCGAATCGGAAAGCCGCCGAGCTGGTCTGCATTCAGGCGGTACTGCCGGTCGACCTGCGGAATCACCTTGTAGCTGCGGCCCTGGATGCTGAAACGATTGACGAAATTCCCCCCGAGCATGACGCCGAGGTCCTCCCCGAGCTGCTCCATGTCGACGCCCAGAGCCGCTGCCTTGTCCCGGTCGACCACCACGGTGGTCTGCGGGCGATCGAATTTCACGTCGAGATCGGCGAAAACGAACAGCCCGCTGGCATAGGCCGCCTGCATCAATTCCTGGCCGGTAGCGTGGATATCCAGCGGCTCGCGCGTCGAGCCGAGCACGAACTGCACGGGCAGTCCCTCGCCGGCGCCAGGCATGGGCGGCAGGTTGAAGGCCACCGAACGCAGCCCG
>JAHDYN010000016.1:4153-12793 GCA_023383735.1 Gammaproteobacteria bacterium
GACCTCCTTCTGCGTGCGCTTTCGCTCGCTCCACGGCTTCAGCACGAGGCCGGAAAACGCCGTGTTGCTGGTCGTTGCCGGGCCGCTGCCGATGCTCCCGTTGAACAGGAAGCTCTCCTGCAGTTCCGGTATCGCCCGATAGCTTTCGACCAGGGCCCGCGTGTGCCGCGTGAGCTGCTCCGGTGATGTGCCTGCCTCTGCGGTCGACATGACCAGCACCAGGCCCTGATCTTCGGTGGGTGCGAGCTCCGCGGGAGTCGAGACGAACATGAAGTAGATGCTTGTCAGCACGATCACGCAGAAAACCAGCGTAACCGGCACGGCGTTCAGCGTGCGATGGAGCAGCCTGGAGTAGCGCTGGCGCAATCGATCGAACTGGCGGTCGAGAAACGCCGCCAGCCGCGTCTCTTCGGATTTCCGTGGCAGCATCTTCGCGCACATCATGGGCGACAGTGTCAACGCCACGACGCCCGACACCAGCACGGCGCCGGCGAGCGTAAAGGCGAACTCGCGAAACAGGCTGCCGGTGAGGCCGCCGGCAAGACCGATCGGCGCATACACGGCAAACAGCGTGATCGTCATCGCTACCACCGGCACGGCGAGTTCGCGGGCCCCGCGCAGGGCGGCATCAAGCCGTCCCATGCCTTCCTCGATGTGCCGCTGGATGTTCTCGACGACGATAATCGCGTCGTCGACGACCAGACCGATCGCCAGCACCATCGCGAGCAGAGTCAGCAGGTTGATCGAATAGCCGAGGGCGAGCATGAGGGCTGCCGCGCCGATCATCGACAATGGTATGGCCACGATCGGAATGACCACCGAGCGGAAAGTGCCGAGGAAGAGGTAGATCACGACCATCACGATCACGGCGGCTTCGATCAATGTCAGCACCACCTCGCGAATTGCATCGTCGATGTAGCGCGTGGTGTCGTAGGAAATCGAGCCTTGTATGTCAGCCGGCAGCCGGGCCTCGATCTGCGGAAAGATCCGCCGGATCTCCTTGATCACTTCGAGCGGATTGGCCGTGGGCAGCACGTCGATCGCGATGAATGTGGCGAATTCGCCGTTGAATGCCACCGAGGAGTCGTAGTTCTCGGCGCCGAGGGCAACGGTCGCGATGTCCTTCAGCCGCACGATCGCATCATTGCGCTCGTCGACGACCAGGTCGCCGAATTCCTCTGCCGAGTGCAGGTCCGTCGCGGCCGTCAGGCCGATCGAAATCGCATCACCCTTGGTCTTGCCCACCGCTGCCTGGTAGTTGTTTGCCTGCAAGGCGCGGTGGACATCCCCCGGCGTGATGCCGAGCGCATACATCCGGACCGGATCCAGCCAGATGCGCATCGCGAAGTTGCGACCACCGAGAATCGCCGCCTGCTGAACCCCGGCAACCGCCTCCAGCCGCGGCTGAACCTCGCGGATCAGGTAGTCGGTGATCTGGTTCTGGGGGCGTGTCGTGCTGTTGAAGCTCAGGTACATCGCCGAGGTTGTTTCGCCGATCGCCACCTCCAGTACCGGGTCTTCGCTGCCATCGGGCAGATCGGCCCGTACCTTGTTCACTTTGGACGTGATCTGGGTCAGCGCGTCGTACGGCGGGTAATTGAGCTTCAGGTGTGCGGTGATCGTGCTGGCGCCCTGCAGGCTGCCGGACGACAGGTAATCGATGCCGTCGGCACTCGCGATCTCGCGCTCGAGAGGGGTGGTGATAAAGCCCTTGACCAGGTCTGCATCGGCGCCGGGAAAGCTCGTGATGATCCGGATCACCGCTGATTCGCTGCGTGGATACTGGCTGACCTGCAGCAGTTGCAGCGAGCGCAGGCCGGCGATCAGGATCAACAGGCTGACGACCGTGGCCAGCACGGGGCGCCGAATGAAGATGTCGGTAAAGCCCTGCATGCCTGCGGCCGTCAGTTGTTCTCGGGCCGGGGTTGCGGATCGTTGCTCACCGGGACCGAGTTGTCGATGACCACCTGCGCACCGTTGCGCAGCTTCTGCTGGCCGGCAGTTACCACGAGGGCACCGGCCTCGAGGCCCGAGGTGATCGCGATCTGGTCCCCGCGGGTGTCACCGGTCACGACGAGTGTGTTGGCAACGACGAGCCCGCGCTGGCCGTCTTCCCCGGGCTGCTCTGTCACGACGAACACCGAGTCGCCGTACGGACTGTGCGTGACAGCTGCGTGGGGCAGAGTCACCACCTGCGTCAGTGCGGGCAGCTCGATGTCGATGCGCGCGAACATGCCAGGCACGAGCTTGCCGTCCGGGTTGTCCATCTGGGCGCGTACCCGGATGTTCCGCGTGTCGCGCTCGACCTGCGGTTCGATCGCAAGGATTTTTCCCCGAAAGCGCTGCTCCGGCCAGGCATCGACGGCGACGGACACGGGCTGCCCGAGCCGCAACCTGCCCAGCTGCTGCTGTGGCACCGGAAAGTCCACCAGTATCTGGTCGAGCGCCTCGAGCCGGACGATCGGATCGCCGGGATTGATGTACTGGCCGAGATCAACGCGGCGTATGCCCAGCCGGCCGGCGAACGGTGCCTGTATCGATTTCTGCCGGATCTTCAGCCGCAGCTCATCTTCCGCTGCGCGGGCCCGCTCCAGATCGGTTTCACGCGTGTCGACGTCGAAGGCCGCGATCAGTTTCTGTTTGGCCAGCTCATGCGCGCGGCGCAGGTTGATTTCCGCGAGCCTGCGGTCTGCGGCAAGTCCGGCCAGTTGCGCCTCCTCGTCCGCGGCGTATTGCCGGGCCAGCAACTCGCCTGCCGCAACCACATCACCCGACTCGAAGTCGAGCGAGATGATCTGGCCGGCAACCTGCGCCGTGACATCCACGCCCCGCGAGGCCCGCAGCGACCCGACTGCGGCAATCGTTGGCGTCCACGATTCGGTGGTCGCGGTCGTCGCCGACACCGTCACCGGCGGTGGCCGCATCGCGGCCATCGACGCCTGCATCTGCGCACCAACAAACGCCTTCCAGCCGAACAGTGCGCCGAAAAACAGCACTGTGGCGGCCAGCATGTAAAGCATGGGGCGCCTCATCTGGAGTTCCTCCCGGAAACGTGTTTCGCCGGGCATGGCGGCGAACCCGGCAATCTTACAGAGGCGGGGCCGATGTGGCACATCTCGGGCGCAAACTCCCCATTGATCCCTGCAAATGCGAACATGTCAGCCTGTCCATGCCGAGCAGTCGCCGCATGAACGAGTGCCGTCCAGTTCCCATCCGCTACGTCGAACCCGTGTTCCGTCCGCCGAGCGAGGCAGATTCGCTGATCCTGCCGGTGACCGACGGCTGCTCGTGGAACCAGTGCCGGTTCTGCGAGATGTACACCGCACCGCAGAAGAAGTTCCGCGCGCGCGACGAGGCCGAGGTGCTCGGCTCGATCCGCTGGGCGGCCCAGGTGCAGGGCGAGCGCGTGCGGCGCGTGTTCCTCGCCGACGGCGATGCGCTGGTGCTGCCGACGCACCGGCTGCTCGCCATCCTGACGGCGATCGGCGAGCAGTTGCCCGGCGTGCAGCGTGTGTCGAGTTACTGCCTGCCGCGCAACCTGCGGCGGAAATCCGTGGCTGAGCTCGCCGAGCTGCAGGCCGCGGGGCTGAAGCTCGTCTACGTGGGTGCGGAGTCGGGCGATGACACGGTGCTCGAGCGGGTGGGGAAGGGCGAAAGCTTCGCGTCCACGCGCGAGGCGCTCGACAAGCTGGCCGCAGCGGGCATCCGCCGCTCGGTGATGATCCTGAACGGCCTCGGCGGGCCGGTCTTTACGCAGCAGCATGCAGAGCAGTCTGCACGGCTCGCCAATGCCACCCAGCCGGAGTACCTCGCCACCCTGGTGGTGAGCTTTCCGCAGGGTGAGGCGCGCTTCCGCGCTGGCTTCCCCGACTGGCAGCCGCTGGATCAGCAGGGCCTGTTCCGCGAGATGGAGCAGTTCATCAGTGCGCTGGAATTGCAGCGCACGATCTTCCGCTCCGACCACGCCTCGAACTGGCTCATGCTCAAGGGCACGCTCGGCAAGGACAAGGCGCGTTTGCTGGCAGAGGTGCGCCAGGCCATTGCCGACCCGGCGCGCGCCGCACTGCGCCCGGAGTGGGCGCGCGGGCTGTAGGCGTCCGCGGCGGGCATCCGGTACTCACCGGATGCCCGCCCGAAGCTCAGTTTCCCGTCGGCAGCGGCAGGCTGATGCCCTCGTTCTGGAGCAGATCCCGGACGTGCTGGAAGCGCTGGTACTGCGTCAGCGTGATCGGTCCGGTGTAGACCTCGCTCTGCAGCTTGCGCGGCGGATACTTGACGTAGGTCTTCATCAGCTCGGTCACGGCCGCATTGATGGTGACCAGGGTCCAGGTGCGCTCGGTGTAGTTGTTCATGAAAATGTCGTAGCGCTCCTGGGGGTCCTGCCACAGGTCAAATACCTGCGGCACGGTGGCCACGTACTTCTCCGGACCCTTCCAGCCCAGATTGCTGTCCACGGCGAGACCGCCGGTTGCCTGGCCGTTGTCGCCACGCAGGTTGAACACGGCCTTGTAGTTGCCGACGCGCGCAGCGCCCGGGGTCAGCTCGTTCTCGGTGAAGTAGAACCATGACTTGCGGGCGGATTTCCCGGTTCCGAACAGCACCGGCGACATGTCGTAGCTGTCGAAGACGATGGGCTTGCCCTCGCGGTCGCTCTTCGGCAGGTCCACGCCGGCTACCTTGGCGAAGGTGGCCATCAGATCGAGACCGCCGACGATGTCGTGGTTCTTGGCGCCGCCCTTGATCTTGCCGGGCATCACGGCGATTGCCGGGACGCGATTGCCGCCTTCACGTGCCGTGCCCTTGGTACCGCGGAACGGCGTGTAGCCGGCATCCGGGTACACGTCCTGCCAGGCACCGTTGTCGGTGGTGTAGAACACCAGGGTGTTCTTGTCGAGGCCGAGCGCGCGCAGCTTGTCCATGATGCGCCCGATCCGGGTGTCCAGTTCCACCACCGAGTCAGCATACTTGCTCTTGGACAGCGACTTGTGCTCGAACTCCGGTGCCGGCATGTTCGGCTGGTGCACCTTCATGAAGTTCACGTTGATGAAGAACGGCTTGCTCTTGTCCTGTGCCGACTTCTCCAGGAACTCGATGGCCGCCTTCTCGACATAGCCGTCGAAGAACGGGATGCCTACCACGCCCTTTTCGGGCGTGTTGACGTACTGCCCGTTGATCTTGAAGTCCTCGGTGACCTTGCCGCCGGCCTTGCCGGAGAGCGAGCCCTTGGTCACCTGCTGGAACATGGTGCGCAGCTCCGGATCCATGTCCGGGAACCAGGTGGGATCGGCGTAGGTATAGGCGTTGAGGTGGTAGAGGCCGACGTACTTCATCTCGTCGTAGCCCTGGGCATTGGGCAGCGCGTAATCCGCCTCGCCCAGGTGCCACTTGCCGGTGAAGTAGGTCTGGTAGCCGCCTTTCTTCAGCACCGAGGCCAGCGTCCACTCGGCCGCCGGCAGTCCGCCGCCCTGGCCCTGGAAGGCCACGGTGGTCATGCCGCTGCGGTTCGGGATGCGGCCGGTCTGCATGGCGGCGCGGCCCGGGGTACAACTCGGCTGGGCGTAGAAAGAGAAGAAGGTCATGCCCTCGGCTGCGAGCTTGTCGAGGCTGGGCGTGGGCATGCCGCGGCCTTCGCCGCCGCCATAGGCTCCCAGGTCCCCGTAACCGGTATCGTCCGAGACAATGAACAGGATGTTGGGCTTGTCTGCTGCGAGAGCCAGGCCCGGTGCCAGTATCGCCAGCACTGCCAGGAACCGCCCTCCGGATATTTTTCTGCTTCTTGTCATGTCAGCCTCCCAGTTGTTGTTGAGTTGTTTCGTCATTTTTCGAAGGTGAAAACCTTCTTCCAGTCGTCCTTCATGCTGATCACGACCCAGCCCTTCTTCCCGGCCTCGTCCGCCAGCGCCTGGGGGAAGGTGCCAAACGGGGTGTTGGGCAAGCCCCTGGCAGGTCCGTAGGCGTACTCGCGGGTGGCGTCGTCATGCAACACCAGCATGCCTAGGCGCGCACCGTCCCCGGCGGTGGTCCACTCCAGCATCTCCCGGTCGCCGGCCGAGTTGCCGAAGGCAGCTATGGGTCGCTGGCCGATGAACTTGTTGATGCCCTCCGGCTTGCCGGCCTTGTCGTTGATGAAATCGATTTCGGCTAGCCGCATCAGCACGGGCTTGCCGTCGACCACCTCGTACTTCGTCTTGATGCTGGAACCCACCACCTGCCCGGGCGGGACCCCATAGAGCTTTTCCGTGACCGGGCGCATGAACTCCACGCCACCCCCGGAGACGATATAGGTGCTGAAGCCATTGGCGCGCAGGTAGGCCAGCAGTTCGGTCATGGGCTGGTAGGTCAGCGCCGTATAGGGCTGCTTGAATCGCGGGTCGCGGGCCTTGCCCAGCCAGTCGCTTACCGTGGCCTGGAATTCCGCCGTGGTCATCCCGGCATGAGAGGCCACGATCAGTTCGAGCAGGGCTTTTTCACCGCCCTTGGCCAGGGCCGCCATGTCGTTGTCCAGCACGGCCTTGAAAGGCTGCGTGGTCTTCCACTCCGGGTGCTGCGGCGCCAGTGTCCTGATGCGGTCCAGGGCAAAGGCCAGCTGGGTGTACATCGGGTGTTCGACCCAGAGCGTGCCATCGTTGTCGAAGACGGCGATACGCTCGGCGGGCGGCACGAAATCAGGTGAGCCCTGCCTGGTGACCCGGGCGACGAAATCAACGATGGACTGCCTGGCGTTGCCATCGGCCCAGGACGGGAGAGGGCTGTGGCTGTCGGCGAGTGCCGCCGGATTCAGGACCAGGATCGCGATGCTTGCGGTGACGGCAAGAAGGGCGTGCTTCATGGGCTCGAAACTCCCCGTTGAGCGGTTTGGAAAGCGGAATGGGCCCGTGTTGTTTCGTGTTGGCCCGGTGCAGGATCTGCCGGTGGCGAGCCCTGCGTGATGTCAAATATACGCGCCGCTTGCGGAGGGTGACACCCCCGTGAAAGAACGCAGCAGATGTTGCCAATAGTCGGGTGCCGTGACGAAGCCGGAGCTGCGGAAAATCAGATGAACTCCAGCAGCTCGATGATGTTGCCGTCGGGGTCGCGGCCGTAGCAGACGAAGCCGCCGTCCTGTGCCTGTGGCGGGGCGTGAAAGCGCATGCCGGCCGCCCGCAGCCGCTGGTATTCATGCTGGCAGTCCTTGACTGCCAGGCAGATGTGCGTGATGCCGTGGTCGCAGGCGGGCCGGGCGGGATCGGCGGGGCGCGGTGTCGGTGAACTGAACTCGAAGATCTCCAGGAAGCTGTCGCCGAGCTTCAGCAGCACCGCGCGGGCGGCGGAGTCCTTCAGCCCGGTGAGCGCATCGGCGGCGGCGATGCCGGCCGGCCAGCCGAACTCGCGCACCGTTTCGCAACCGAGCAGCCCCTTGTAGAAGCGCAGGGCACGCTCCAGGTCGGGGGTGGAAATCGCGGCGTGGTGGAAGCCTAGCAGCATGGGCGGCTCTCCTTCAGGCAGTTCCGGGCTGAGGCAAGCATATAATCATTCCGCGCCCCGGTTTCACTGACCTCGCGAAGGAGTAGACATCATGAAGAGAGTGCTGCTTGCGCTTGCGGCTTCACTGAGCGTGCTGCTGTTGTCCGGTTGCGGCTACAACGCGATCCAGAGCGGTGACGAGGGCGTCAAGGCGGCATGGGCCGAGGTGCTGAACCAGTACCAGCGGCGCGCCGACCTGATCCCGAACCTGGTGCGTACCGTGCAGGGCTTTGCACAGCAGGAGCGCGAGGTTCTGATCCAGGTGACCGAAGCGCGTTCGCGCGTGGGGGCGATACAGGCCACGCCGGAAACGCTCGACGACCCGCAGGCTTTCGCGAATTTCCAGGCTGCGCAGGGCGAGCTGAGCAGCGCGCTGTCGCGGCTGCTGGTGGTGGTGGAGCGCTACCCGGAACTGAAGTCAGACCAGAATTTCCGCGACCTGCAGGCGCAACTGGAGGGCACGGAAAACCGCATCACGGTGGCCCGCAACCGCTTCATCGAGGCGACCCGCGAGTACAACACGCTGGTCCGTTCCTTCCCCAGCAACCTGACCGCGATGCTGTTCGGTCACAAGGTCAAGCCGAGCTTCGCGGTGGCCAACGAGGCGGAGATCAGCAAGCCGCCTGAAGTCGATTTTGGCAATCCGGACTGATGCCTCGCCGGCCGTGATCGCGATGCACGGTCCCCTGCGAGCGGGCCTGCTGCTGGCGCTGCTGGTGGCGCAGGCTGCCGTCGCTGCGGTGTTGCCGGTGCCGGTCCTGAGCGGGCGTGTGGTTGACACCATCGGCCTGCTGTCCGTGCCACAGCGGTCTGCGCTTGAAGCGAATCTCGCCGGGCTCGAGGCCCGCAAGGGCAGCCAGATCGTGGTACTGCTCGTCGCGACCACGCAGCCGGAGGCCATCGAGCAGTACTCGCTGCGCGTCGTCGAAGCCTGGCAGCCGGGCCGCAAAGGCGTCGATGACGGCGTGCTGCTGCTGGTGGCCAGGGATGATCGCGAGATCCGCATCGAGGTCGGTTACGGGCTCGAAGGCGCGATTCCGGACGCCACGGCCAATCGCATCATCGACGAGTTCATCCTGCCGCGTTTTCGCGAGGGTGATTTTGCCGGCGGGATCGCCGCCGGCATTGACCGGCTGA
>JAHDYN010000017.1 GCA_023383735.1 Gammaproteobacteria bacterium
AGCGCGTGCCGTTGCGGTCCTGGCCGCCGGCAAACTGGGTGGGGAAGCCGACCGCGTGGATGCGCACCAGTCGCTCGCCACTTTTGCCGGCGCTGTTGATGCGGTCCACATAGCGCGCGACTGCCTCCACCTGTCCCTGCGGGAAATCGTCGCCATAGATATAGATGCTGATCTTGCGCCCGGGTTCATAAAATGAGTTGATCGCCTCGACGATACCCTCGACCGGACTCGAGTCGCTGTAGGGGTTCCAGGTCGAAAGGCGGCTGACGATGTTCTTGCGCACGCCGGGCGTGTCGGGCATCCACTTGCCGGCGTAGCTCGAGAACATGTACTTGCCCTCGTCATTCATCACCTGGATGCCGCGCAGCTTCGGGTAAACGCTCAGCGTCTCGCTGATCTTGCGCAGCACCAGCCGCCAGGGCCCCTGGTACATGCTGCCCGAGGTATCGATGACGAAGATGATGTATTCGCTGTCCACCGGTATGCCGCCGACCGTGGTGTCCTTTGCCGGCGGCCGGTAATCCGCCAGCATCCGGCGCATCTCTTCGGTCAGACGCTGCCGGGCCGCCTTCAACTCGCCCTCCTCGGCCGTCTCCGGCACCGGTGCCCTGGTCGGCTTGTACTGGCCGCGAATCCGGCTCAGCTCGGCCTGCAGTTCGGCGATGGTCTGCTGCTCATCGCCGCGCGGCCCCGACAGCTGGCTGGCCAGGACCGCCGTGCGGGCCTGGATCTCGGCGAGCTGCTTTTCGAGACTGGCGATCAACGCCTGGACTTCCTCCCGCGTGCTCTGGATCGAGGCCGGCTCGAACAGCATGGTGATCACGAGCAGCAGGATCACCGCGCCAAAGCCACAGGAGATCGCATCGAGAAACGACAGGTTCAGATTGTCGGCTGCTTCGCGCCTGCGCCGCCTCATGGCCAGTCCCGCGACGGTGTCAGAAAGGAACCCTTGGTGGCGATGGCCAGGCGCCAGAAAAAACCGGCCGCGTCGGGATCGCCATCCATGGGATAGAGCAGCACGTTTACCGGCGCGCGGCCTGGCAGCTCACGCACTGCCTGATTGAAAAACGTCGCCCGCTGGGCCGGCTTTACCTGCGTGACGCCACCCGGGGCCTGTTTGCCCTGGGTGGGCAGGCCGTCGGTCAGCAGGTAGATGTTGTCGGGCGCCGGCTTGAGCTGCTGCAGCGCCGAGAACGCATTGCCGAGGCTGGTACCCTTCTCCGGCACCACACTGCGCAGCGCCTTCACCGCCTGCTCCAGCGTGCCGGCGGCACCGGCTTCCAGCCAGGTGCCATCGCTGCCGGCAACCACGCTGCGTGCCTGTTCGTTGAACACGTAGATCTGGAAACGGGAACCGGGTTCGATCTGCGTCGACAGCCAGTCCACGGCAGCGACCACCTTGCGCCACTTCGGCGCCGTGAGTTTGCGGGCATCCGGCATGGCCCGGTAGCGAACCACGTTCACATAGGTTCCCGCCAGCATGCTCGCCGAGGCATCGACGAGAATCACCACCCGCTTGCCGCCCATCTGCATGCCGGTCAGGTACTGGCGGTTGCCGTCACCGGTGAAACTGCGCACGCGGCTGCCCGAACCGGACTCCTGCTGACTGGCGCCGAGCCGGCTCAGCCCCTCCTCCAGGCGCTGTATGTCGGCACGCAGCTGCTCGGGACTTTCCTTCTCGGCGAGGCTGTCACCGGACTGCTCGGCCACCTTCGCGCGCATGTCGGCAATCTGCTGGCGCAGCCTTTCGATCTGCGCCGCAGCCTGTTCCGGCGACGGGACGGGGCTGGCCTGCAGGCGCGCGAGATTGCTGCGCGCATCCTGGACCTGCTGCTCCATGCTGCCGGCCTCTGCGAGCAGATCCTCGCTGGCCCGCTCCGCCTTGAGCCGCACCTGGGCACTGATGATCATCAGGAACAGGATCGTGGCGCCCAGACCGCAGGCCATCACGTCCAGAAAGGAGAGGCTGAAGACGTTGAAGGATTTACGCGCCATGGCCGGAAACTTCGGCAATGAGCCGCAGCTCGACGGGCGGCGTACCCAGCGTGATCACGTCACCGGCCTTGAGCACCGCCGCCGTATTCACGCGGTGCCCGTTCAGCAGGGTTCCGAAACGGCTGTGGTCGAACAGCATCAGCGCGCTGTTCTCCATGCGCACCGTGCAGTGATGGCGGGAAACCCCGCGCAGCCCGGTATCCAGCGCCACGCCCCACTCGTCGGCGGTGACGCCGGTACCGATGCGGAGCGGCTCTGCACCGAGACGGTAGGCGCGAGACCCGCACAGCAGGTGGGTTGCGGCCTGTTCGCTGCGTGCCGGCAGCACGGGACTGGTCACCGCCCTTGCGACCGGTGGCCGGTCCCAGGGCAGCTCGACCTGCACGACCGGCCCGCTGACCCGCTCGGGCACGACCCGGCTCAGGGCACCGAATGCGGCTGCGCCAGGTTCCAGCACGTGGATTTCGCAGTCCGGCAGCCGCATCAGGCTTTCCAGTACCCCGGGGAAATCCGTCAGCCGGTGCGGCACCAGCACGACATGCGGACCGCGCATCACCACCCGCGACCGCAGCCGCTGCAACAGCGGCTCGCAGGCCGCGGCCATGCGTTCCTTGAACTCCGCCGCATCGATGGTCGCCCGGAACCTGTCGCTCCCCGCACTGAGCTCGAGCCGGGCATCGACGTCGCGCGCCACCCGGCCCAGCCATTCCGGCAAGCGGTCGAAAAGCGCCTGCTCCATCTCCGCACTGTGCAGCGGATCGAAGCGACTGTACTCGATGAAACGCCGCGCGATCAGCTCCGTCGCCAGCCGCTGCAGCGGCTCGACACCCAGCGACGGAAAAAACTCGCGCTCGCCCACGCTTGCCAGCCCGTTCTGGCGGATATGCGTCAGGGTCAGCGTGTGCAGCCCGGCATCGATGTGCAGCAGCTCGCGCCCCGGATACTCGTTGCGCACGGCGGCTACCGAGGCATCCACCAGCCCGAGGATCGCCACATCATAGGCGCGGGTGATGTCGATCAGCGCACCGATCTGTTCCGGCGTCCACCACGGCGGCGTGGCACAGACGAAGCCCCGCTGGCTGCTGGTGCCATGCGTCAGCCACAACCGACGCAGGTGCGCGCCGACGATCTCGGCATTCGACTCGAAGGCCCGCAAGGGCCGCGGCAGCGGCGCCGCCGTCAGATCGCGCCAGTAACGCACGCTGGTCAGGCGCGGCCAGCGCTTGAGCACCGGCAGGGCATCGACACCGAAGCGCGCCGGCCCGTCGGCAACCACCACATAGGCGGGCTCCACGTGCAGCAGGCCCGTCTCGCTGGCGATGGCCACGGCCGCATCGTTGAGATCGGCCGCCAGCGGCGTCGTCAGGATGGGCCTCGTGCTGATCACGGCTTCAGTTCACCTGCAGGTGGCGGATCAGGTGCTCGTCCAGGTAGTTCTCGGCCTCGAAGGACAGCCGCTCCTGCAGAAGCTGCAACTGGTGCACCAGGAACATCAGCAGGATGCTGATGAGCAGGGCGACCAGCGTGGAATTGAAGGCAACACCAAGGCTCTCGGTCACGCCGCTGATGTCGCCGGACACCGCCTTGTTGGCCACGCTGAGCGCATCGCCGATGCCGCGCACCGTGCCGATGAACCCGATCGAGGGAATGGCCCAGAGAATGTAGCGGACCATCGACAGCTCGGCCTCCAGCTGCTCGCCGCCGGACATCACCACGGTGTGCGCTGACGAGGATGCATCCTGCACATTGTGCGTGGCGCCGAAGCGTTGCAGCGCGTTGAGCAGCGCGCGCGGCAGCAGCAGACCCTGGTCGGCCGGCGGCAGCGCCTGGAGCTGGCGGATGTAGTTGCGCGTGTCCTCGGGCAGGATGCGCATGCCTTCGGCGATCGGCACCAGTTCCTGGTCGAGTATCTGCCGCTCGCGACTGACGTTGCGCGCCTTGTAGCCCATGATCGAGAGCGCCCACAGGCCCAGCACGAAGCAGGCCTCCTGCTCGTAGTCCTTGATCACGATGAACCACGAACGCTGCGGCGTGTAGCTCGCATCCTGCTGCTGCATCTGCCGGTTCTGCTCGATCACTGCCTGCGCATTCGGCCAGACCAGGGTGACATACACCGCATGCACCAGCAGCACGGAAAGCAGCAGCGAGAACAGCTGATAGACAAACTCGGCAGAGAAGGTTCTTTGCATGGCAGGGTTCCCGGTCGGCGGAGGTTCAGATATCCGAAGGCAGTGCGACGCCGAGATCGGCAGGCAGGGGCTTCTCGGCCACGGCCTCACCGGGGTCTGGCCCGCCGCTCAGCACTTTCTCGACGTTCTTCAGTTCGGCCTCGATCTCGGCAGAGGAGAGTTCCCTGACCGGCTCGGCGCCGCCTGCTTCAGCGGTGGCAGACCCGCCGGCCTCATCGTTCAGCTTGAGCACGGAAGGCGGGCCGCTGCCGACCTGCCCGGCTGCCCAGGTGAGGCCCAGCCCGAGTCCGATCACCAGCAAGGTGCGCCAGATTTTCCCCAGCATGCCCTCATCGCTCTTTGTCGTCTGCCGTGCGCGCGATCCGGAAGCCGACATCGAGACGGCCGCTGTCACCGAAATCGCGATACGACAGGCGCAGCTCGCTGATGCCACTGTGGCGCCAGCCCGAACCACGTATCACATGATACTGCCCGTCAGCCGGCCCGGTGGGATCGACAGCCAGCGCTCCACCGGAGGGGTAAACGGTGTAACGGTCGTTCACCCATTCGGCCGCATTGCCGCCCAGATCGAACAGCCCGATCGGGCTGGCGCTGAAGCTGCCGACCGGCGCCGTCACCGCATGACCATCGCTGTAGTCGGCAAGCACGTTGCTGACGATGCCCTGCGCCGTGCGATCCGCGTAGTTGCCGGCGCCGGCTGGCGGCGGCATGGCATCGCCCCAGGGGTAACGGCGACTGCCGGCTCCGCCGGTATACCTTGCGGCCCACTCCCACTCCGCCTCGGTGGGCAGACGGTAGCCCGTGGTCGGCGGCGTGGCCAGCACCAGTTGCCCGGCCAGTTCCGTGTAGGCACGCGGGCGCTGCTCCTGATCGCTGAGCCAGTTGCAGTAGGCCGCTGCATCCTGCCAGCTCAGCATCACCACCGGGTGCGTGCCGGCCGCCAGCTGCTGGTACTTCTCCGCACCGGAGGTGTGCCGCGGCTGAAAGGCGCGGTACTGGCTGTTGGTCACCTCCCGCGTGCCGATATAGAAGGGCCGCGTCAGGCGCACGTCGCGCTCGGTCTCGTTGGCCCGCCGGCCCTGCTCGCGGCGCGGCGCACCCATGCGGAACTCGCCCGGCTGGATCAGGCGCAGCTCCTGCCCCTGCGAAGTCGTGACAGTGCGCGGTGTCGCCGCAATCACCGCCTGCTGCGGCGTGAGGAGCTTCACCGCCAATACCTGCGGCTGGCCCGGCTGCGGCGTGACCTTGCTGACATGGGGCACAAAACCCGGTTTGCGAAACTCGAAGCGATGTGCGAATGCCGGCAAAGACAGCTCGCGCGGCCCAATACCCACTGACTTGCCATCGACCAGCAGCTCGGCATCGGGCGGCTCGCTGCTCACGCGGACCACGCCGATGCGCGCCACGAGTTCCACGCGCAGCGTTGCGCCCCGGCTGCTGACCAGGTCCACGCTGTGCGAGACGGACTCGTAGCCCGGCTTGCTCAGCGCCACCGTGTAGCTGCGTCCGGGCGGCAGGCCGGTTTCAAGCGGCGTGACGCCCCGATAGCGGCCGGCAACCGTCACCGTTGCGCCCGGCGGCTCGCTGATGATGCGCACCAGGCCATCGGCCTGTTCCAGCTTCAGGCCGCTGAGCTGCTGCGGCTGGTTGGCCACCGCGGTGACCCGGCGCGTGAGGGTCTTGAAGCCATCCTTCTGGAAGCTGAGCGTGCGCTCGCCGGCCAGCAACTCCAGCTTTGCCGGCGTGGTACCCGCCGGCTCGCCATCGACCAGCACGGCGGCGCCCTCCGGCACCGTGCTGACGGCAACATCGGCCCAGTCCGGCACCAGCTGCGCCTCGATGGCCTGCACCACGCCGCCGCCCTCCACCGTCAGCGCCGTCTCCCAGGGCTGGTAGCGCGGCGCCACGATGCGCAACTGGTGGCTGCCGGCAACGACATCAATCCCTGCTGTCGGCGTGCGGCCGACGCTCACGCCATCGATGCTGACTTCAGCCTCCACCGCCGGCTGTGTGCCGATGACGAGCTGCCCCGGCAGGCGTTCCAGCCGCAGACTGAAATCCTGACTGGGCGCATCCGTCACCTCGATGCCAGTCTCTCCCGGCGCGTAACCTTCGGCTGTCGCGCGCACCGTGTAGGCGCCCGGCCGCAACAGGTAGCGGCCGGCAAAGCGCAGGTCGGGAATGCCCTGCACATCGACAACGGCAACAGCCGGATCCACGGCGATCAGCACGGCACGGGAGGTCAGCAGCCAGAAGGCGCACAGGGCGAGCATGGCCAACGCGGCCCAGATCGCCGGCGTGCGCCAGCGCGGGGTGGCAGATCGTTTCAGCGCAACACGCGGCGGCACCGACGGCGCCGGATCTGTCGCCGCTGCCGCCGCTTGCGGCGGATCCGCCTCGGGCGGCAGCGTGTCGTAGTCCACGCCGCTGAAACGCAGCCGGAATTCAAGCGCCCCGGCACTGAAGACACAGCGAATCCGTGCGCTGCCAATGCCGATCTCGTCGCCGTCGGCGAGCCAGCGGGTGCCGGTGAGCGGCACCTCGTTGACCGTCACCTGCGCACCGGTGGGCTGCAGGAATGGCCGGCCATCGAGCAGCCCCATCAGCGCATGGCTCTGGTCGGCCACCGGGCCCGGCAGGCGAATCGCCGCCGCGGGGCCGGTGCCGATGCGCAGCGGCAGGTCGGCCTCGCCGAAACGGCGCGTACCCGAGGCGTCATGAACGACGATGGCAGGACTCAAATCGCTTCCTCACAGCGGATCACCACGGGCGGCATCCTGCCGTCCGGATCCACGCGAATGTTGCGTCGGACATCGCGGTAACCATCGCGCGTACCAACCACAACGTAAGGCCCGGGCCGCAGCTCCAGCGTACGGCTGCTGAAGCTGCCGAGGCTGCCCACCTTGTAGATCACGACAGTGGTCTGGTTGTCGGACTCGAACTGCACGCTCACCGGCCGAGCCGCCACGGCAAGCTGCGTCTTCAGGCGTTCGATCTGCCCGTTCAGCACCGGACCGGGTGCAGGCACTGCCGAGGCCTCGGCCACCAGTTGCCGCGCCGGGCCGGCGATCGCATCGTCGTTGAAACGATCGGCACGTGCCAGCGCCTGTTCGAGCCGCTGGTCCAGGCTTGCACGGGCCTGCGCTTCCGCCAGGCCGTTCCGGGCGCTGAGCAGATTGCCATCGATGGCAAGTATCGCCTCATAGCGCGAGACTGCAGCCTGCCACTGCTCGGCAGCGACCAGCTGCTGCGCCTCTGCCAGCAGTGTCGCGCTGCGCGTGCGCCGCTCCTCGGCGTCGAGCTGCGCGAGCGCATTCTGCGCACCCGGATCGGCCGGACGCAGCGCAACCGCGCGGTCGATGGCCTGTCTGGCCTCGGCCAGTTGCCCGGCCGACAGCGCGTTGAGCCCGCGCGACAGCGCACGCTCGAATTCCACGGCGGATTGCTCTGCCACCGCCGGCTTTGCCGGGCTGGCGGCTGCGCGTGGCACGGGTGCCGGTGCTCTTGCCGGTGCCGGTGCCTCTGCCTTGGCCTCTGCCTTGGCCTCTGCCACCACAGGCGGGGGCGCGGGCGCCGCGTCGGCGGTGGGCGTGGCAACGGACGTCGTTGACGAAGGCGCAGGCGCAGGCGCAGGCGCAGGCGCAGGCGAGGGATCGGGCACAGGGGCCGGGCTTGCTGCCACGGGCGGCGGAAGGACCACCGGCCGTTCGCTGACCAGCTTCGGCAACACGAACAGCACACCGGCCAGACCGGCCAGCAACACGAGTGCTCCCGCGTAGACCAGCCAGGCCGGCAAACCGGCGGCCCGCTGTCGGCGCAACTTGAGCGGCGCCGCTGCCGAGGCATCCGCCGTTGCCGGCGCACCGGCGGCCGGAGTCCGCACGAGGCTGCCCTCCTCGCGCAGGACTTCGTCGAGTACCGCACGCACTGCGGCCATGCCGACCGGCCGGCGCTGCGGTGACTTTTCCAGCAGCGCGGCAACCAGCTGGACCAGGGCAAGCGGCAGCTGCTGACCACAGCCGTCGACACCGAGCCGGGCCGGCACTTCGCTGCGGATCCGCTCCGGCGTGATGGCGGGATGCAAGGGCGGTGCACCGGACAGCAGGTCGTACAGCAGTGCGCCCAGCGCATAGACATCATCGCTGACCGCTGGCGGCGCGCCATCCAGCAGCTGCGGGCTCACCGCCGACAGCGACACGGCGCCGCCCGTGCTGAGAGCGGCCATCCGGAAATCACTCAGGCGCCACTGTCCGTTGGCATCGCAGAGCAGATTGGCCGCCTTGAGATCACCGTGGACCACACCCTGTGCATGCGCGTACTGCAGGGCCTCGACCACCCCGATCACGACGGCGACGATGCGCTGCCAGGCTGCGCCACGCAATGCGCCGGGATCGGCGCCGATGACTGCCTCCATCGAAATGCAGCAGCAGGCACCGTCGGTATGCACGCCATGGATCCGCACGATGCCCGGATGCACGAGACGCTGCACCGCTTCGAACTCGCTGCGCAGGGCATCGGCAAGACGATCTGCCGCGGCGGCATCCGCAGCCCGGATGACCTTCAGCGCGACCTCGATGGCCAGCGCCGTATCCTCCGCGAGCCAGACTTCGGCGCTGCCGCCACGCCCGAGCAGGCGGACCAGACGAAAGCGCCCCGCCAGCATCAGACCTGCTGCAAGCCCTGACATGCGGCGCGGAGGCTACCCGGCCGGCGGACTGATGACCGCGGCCTCCGCGGCATCGACGCCCGGCATACCGGTCTCTGCGGAGTAGATCTCGCGGAGCAGCCGGCGCCACTCCTGGTAGCGCTCTTCCGCCGTGCCGGTCAGGCGTCGGGTCTGGCCTTCGACCTCCACCACCACGGATTCGGCCTCGGCATTGAAGGAGCCGCCGAGTTCCTTCAGCGACTCGCGGCTGATATTGGCCTCCGTGTTCTTGCCGAGACCGCTCTTGATGCCTTCGATGCCGCCCATCACGCCAGTCATGGTAATGGCGCTGTTATCGCCACCCGAGCCTTCGTAGAGGATCGCCGCCAGGATCGCCAGCGCACCGGCCGAACCGCGCACAAATGCCGAGCGACGCAGGTCCTGATAGCGGATCACCTCCTCGCGCGACATCTTGCGCCAGTCTTCATAGGGCTTGCCGATGTCGTAATAGAGGTTGGCGTAGTACTCGTTGAGGGTATCGACGAGCGTGTATTCGCGCTCCCTGACCGCGTGCATGCGGCTGACCATCGGATCATTTTCGGCGGGCAGCCGCCGCAACTTGTAGATGCCGGCGCGATCCTGCTCCAGCAGACCGGCGAAGGCTTCGGGCACCAGCTGCGCCCCGTAGCGCAGCTCGGCGACATTGCGCAGCGTGCGCAGCTCGCTGGCCGACATCTTCCGGCGAATCGCCAGCAGATCGTTGGCGATCTCGTTGTACATCGTCTGATAGGGGTCCTGCCCCGGCTCGCGGAGCTTCGAATAGGCCTTTTCCGGCACCTGCACCTTGTAGGACTTGTTGAGCCATTCGCGCCCGGTCGCATCCCAGGCGCCGATGTGCACATTGACATCCAGACCGTTCGACAGATCGATGCGCCCCGTGACCGTCAGGTCGACCGCATCGGAACGCTGCGGCACCACCCACACCGAACCCCAGTAACCACTGGACTCGAGCGTGGTCTTCAGTTGATAGGGCATGTAGCGCGCTTCGGCCTGCCGCACTTCGGGAAAGACCAGCTTCTTTTCATCCGCCAGGCTGTCGGCACCGATGCCCGGGTCGAAGAGAATGATGCCCACATCGAGGCGTTCGGCATCCGGTACTTCAGCAGCCGCCCGCACCAGCTCTGCTTCCTTGTAGTCGATGGTACGCGCGGTCGAGCAGCCGCCGACGAAGCCCGCAAGCAACAGGAGTCCTGCCAGCGTGCCTGTTCGCCAGTGGGTGAAGGAGCGCCGCTTCGGGCTCATTTCGTTTTCATTCCCATCTGCTTGCGATATTCGTTCCAGAGCGCATCGCGGATCTTCGGATCGGTCTCGGCTTCGGCTGCCGCACGTATCTGTTTGGCCACCTGGTCTTCCGCGGAACCGTCGACGGGGATGTCATCCGGGATCTTCGCCACCTTGCCGGCTTCGGCCGACGGCGAATCGGCGCCATCGCCGCTGCCCTGGTTCCTGCCCGCGCCCGCCTCACTGCCTTCCTCGGTACCGGCCGGCGCGCCGCCGTCCATGTCGTCGCCTTCAGCGCCGCTGCCCGCGGCTCCGCCCCGGGGCGGGGGCAACTCGGCGCCGCTGCCCGGACCAGCCATGCCCGTACCGCGACCGGCGGACTTCACGGCCGAGGAATCGCCGGACTCGCGGCTTTCCGCCGCGCGACCCGAGCCGGTACCGGCCTTCGCCATCGCCGCGCGTTCGCCGCCGATTTCGCCATCGAAGTCGCCCAGGGATTTCTCAAAGGCGATTTCGGCATCACTCGTTGCCGAACCTGTCCCGCTGCCCGCACCGGCCTGACTGCCAGCCTGAGTGCCCGCCTGACTGCCGGTCTGACTGCCGGACTGCCCACCGGACTGGGCGCCAGCCTGACTACCAGCCTGCGCACCGGACTGTGCAGCGCCGGACTGGGAAGCTGATTGAGAACCTGACTGGGAACCGGACTGGGAACCGGCCTGTGCGCCGGCCTGGGAGCCCGACTGCGATCCGCTCGCCGCACCGGCACTCGATCCCGACGGCGAGCCTTGGGTGCTGCCGCTGCTGGCGGGCGGCTGGACCGGCGGACTGCTGCAGGCGCCCAGCAAGAGAACGAGGGCCGTAAAGATTGGAATCCGTGACATGGGCGACTCCAGGGACGCGGGGGTTTACACAGCTGGATCGGTCAGAAGTATAGCCTGCGGCTCCAGCAGCCCGGTTTCAGGCCTGAGGGAACCGGCACAGCCCGGCAACGTCTGCTAGCATCTTTGCACTGCATCAGTTTGCCCGCCATACCTTAACAGGGAGTGACTTCTCATGGCCCTCGCCCAGACACTTGCCGACCTGCAATCCAGAGTCGGTCAGGAAATCCATACCAGCGACTGGCTCACCATCGACCAGGCGATGATCGATGCCTTTGCCGGTGCAACACGCGACAAACAGTGGATTCACACCGACCCGCGCCGTGCAGCAAAAGAGTCGCCTTATGGCAAGACCATTGCGCACGGCTACCTCACGCTGTCGCTCTATCCGCTGCTGCGCGGCCTCGTCGATGCCGACAAGCCGCTCGCGCCCGGCGTGCAGCGCGTCATCAACTACGGCATCAACAAGCTGCGCTTCCCGAATGCAGTGACGGTCGACAGCCGCATCCGCGCCCACTGCAAGCTTGTTTCCGCGGCAGAGGTCAAGGGCAGCATCGAACTCATCGAGGAATACTCCGTCGAGATCGAAGGCCAGGACCGCCCCGCCTGCATCGCCGAGTGCGTGATGCGGCTGTTCTTCTGAGTGACATCACGTGACTGCTGACATGCTGCTCTGCGAACGCGATGGCGATGTGCTGCGCGTCACCATCAACCGGCCAGACAAGCGCAACGCGCTGTCACTCGAACTGCTGGACCGGATCGGCAGCAGCTTCGCGCAACATGCGAGCGATGCGACGCTGAAATGCGCGGTGCTGACCGCCAGCGGCGACCGCTGCTTTGCGGCCGGTGGCGATCTGCGCGAACTCGAAGCGGTGCGCAGCGAAGCCGATACACGGGCAATGTCACGCCGCGCCCGCGCAGTGCTCGAACAGCTTCGCCGGTTTCCGGTGCCGGTCGTCGCGGCACTCAACGGGCATGCACTCGGCGGCGGTGCCGAGCTGGCAATGGCCTGTGACCTGAGGATCGCCACGGCGAAAACCGAACTCGGCTTCCTGCAGGCCCAGCTCAACGTCACCACGGCCTGGGGCGGCGGCATCGACCTGCTGGCAGCACTCGGATCGGCACGCGCGCTGCAGATACTGCTCGAAGCGCGGCGGATTCCGGCGACGGAAGCGCTGCAGCTCGGATTGATCCAACGGGTCTGTGCCGGCAATGAAACGCTGGCAGACTGCACGGCAGCTTTCATCGCGCCGTTTCTCCAGCGGCCGGTACAGGTGCTGCGCGGCTACAAGGCGCTCGCGCTGGGCGCACGGCTCGCCCTGCACGAGCGCCTTGGCAACGGCGAAGAACAGGCCTTCACCGTCAGCTGGATTCACGCTGACCACTGGGCGGCAGCGGAGCGCGCACTGTCACCACGCCCGTAGGCGACGCTCATGGGATCGCCTGCGGCTCCTGCCGGGATGCGTCAGCGCGCAGTTCCCTGCGCAGGATCTTGCCGACGTTCGACTTCGGCAGCGACTGGCGAAATTCCACGTGGCGCGGGATCTTGTAGGGCGCGAGACGCTCGCGCAGGAATTCCCGCACGGCGTCCCGGTCCAGACTGGCGCCTGGCCGCAGGACGACAAACAGTTTCACTGCCTCGCCGGTGCGTTCATCGGGCACACCGATGCAGGCCGCCTCGACCACATCCGGATGATCGGTGATCTCGCCCTCGACCTCGTTGGGATAGACCTTGAGGCCGGCCACGTCGATCATGTCCTTCTTGCGATCGACGATAT
>JAHDYN010000459.1 GCA_023383735.1 Gammaproteobacteria bacterium
AAACCGATCGGCAGCGTGTTTCGGTTCCTGGCAGATGACAGTGCCGCGGTCGGCGGACGGGAGCGGGCGCCCCCGGGCCTGGCCCTGCTGTCCGCAGGTATCGCCTTTTGCTACATGACGCAACTGGGCCGCTATGCACACATCGTCAAGAAGCCGCTGGCCGGCTATCGCATCGTCCAGGACACCGCCTTCAGCCTTCCTGGCGCCTCCGGTGGAACCGGGGCAGCGGGCAGTGCAGCACCCATCGCCACGCACGTGTTTGTCGATACGGCCGAGTCTGATGACTACGCCCGGGAGCTGGTCGACATGGGGGAGCAGACCTGTTTCCTGCACGCCGCGTGTCGCACAAGTGTGGAGCTGAAGCCGGCGCAGGCTCCATAAATGCTGGCACCATGAGCTGGCATCATCGTTCGGCAGCCGAGATTCTTGTGGATCTCGACGTCACGACCAACGGTCTCTCTGCCGCGGAGGTTCTCCGGCGGCGTGCCGAGCATGGGCCGAACCTCCTGGTCACGGCGAAACCCCGTTCCCTGCTCAGTCTGTTTCTGGCCCAGTTTGCCGATTTCATGATCCTGGTGCTGATCGGTGCGGCAATAGTCTCCGGCGTGATCGGTGATCTCACCGATACCGTGGTGATCATCGCGATCGTCGTCCTGAATGCCGCGATCGGTTTTTCCCAGGAATATCGCGCCGAGCAGGCGGTACAGGCGCTCAAGGCCATGGCCGCGCCTTCGGCGGCCGTCATCCGCGACGGTTGTGCGGCCACGGTGCCGGCAGCGGAGCTGGTGCCGGGCGATATCGTGCAGCTTGAGGCCGGCCGCATCGTTCCGGCTGACTTGCGCCTGATCGAGGCGGCCAGCCTGCGCATCGATGAAGCGGCGTTGACTGGTGAATCGGTGCCGGTGGACAAGGTCACCGAAGCGCTCCACGGAGAGGGCGAGCTGCCCGTCGGCGACCGGCGCAACATGGCCCACAAGGGCACGCACGTGACCTATGGGCGCGGGCTTGGCGTGGTGATCGCCACGGGCATGCGTACGGAGTTCGGGCGCATCGCCACACTGCTCAGCGAAGCACAGGCGGTGGATACGCCGTTGCAGCGGCGCCTGGCCGTATTCGGTCGCCGGCTCGCCCTGGTGGTGATTGCAGTCTGCATCATCGTGTTTGTCACCGGGCTGCTGCGCGGTGAGCTGGCCTTGCCGATGCTGCTGACCGCGCTCAGCCTGGCAGTTGCCGCCATACCCGAAGCACTGCCGGCGGTGGTCAGTATTTCCCTCGCGCTGGGCGCACGCCGGCTGATGTTGCGTCAGGCGCTGATCCGCCGGCTGGCGGCGGTCGAGACGCTCGGTTCAGTGACCTATATCTGTTCCGACAAGACCGGCACGCTCACGGCCAACGAGATGCGCGTGGAGCGGTACTACTGCGATGCCGTGCAGGCTGACCGGCCGGGCGCCGCAGAGGCCTGGCAGACGCTGCTTTCGGCGATGGCCATCAGTCACGATGCAGCCGTCGCCGCCGACGGTACCGTGGTCGGCGACCCGACCGAGGTGGCGCTGTTGCTTGCTGCGCGAGCCGCCGGACTCGACCATGTCGCGGAGTCTGCGCGGCTGCCGCGGGTCGGGGAGCTGCCCTTTGATTCCGAACGCAAGTGCATGACCACGATCCACCGCCTGCCAACCGGCGGCTGG
>JAHDYN010000460.1 GCA_023383735.1 Gammaproteobacteria bacterium
GTATTCAAAGGGCGCGACCACCGAGGCGGGCGCACAGCGGAAGGCCTCGGTGATGAAGTGCTGGCCGAAGGCGCCGAGCAGGCCGAGCAGCGCCAGCCACCACCAGTGCCGGCGCTCAAGCGCCACCCAGTCCGGCAGGGCCAGCAGCCCGGCGAACACGGTCAGCAGCACCAGGAACCAAAACACCATCGAGGCCGTCGAATCGGTGCGCGTGAGCATGCGCGCCGTGATCGCACTGCCCGCATACGCGGCTGCGGCCACCAGCGCGCCGATGGCGCCGAGCAGGCTGAGGCGCGTGGCACCCGGCTGGAGCATCCACAGCACGCCGAGCAGTCCGGCAAGGATCGCCAGCCAGCGCCGCCAGCCGACGTGCTCGCCGAGCATCGGCACCGAAAGCGCGGTGACGAACAGCGGCGCGACGAAGAAGATCGCGTAGGCATCCGCCAGCGACAGCTGCCCCACGGCATAGATGAAGCCGCTCAGCATGATGAGCGCCAGCACGCCGCGACCGAGGTGCAGCTGCCAGTTCACCGGACGCAACTGCCGCCAGCTGCCGGTCCAGGCGAACAGCAGCAACAGGTAGGGGAGCGAGGCCGCACCGCGCAGTGCAGCCACTTCCAGCGGCGGATAGTTCGCGGCAAACAGCTTGAGCACGGCATCCATGCCGGCGAAGAAAGCCACGGCGAGCAGCATCGAGCCGATGCCGCGCAGCCGCTGGTCATTCATGACATGGATCGTCGGCCGCCAATCAGATGGCTTCCTGCTGGTAAGGGATCGGCGGCAGCGTCATGAAGAAGTCGTAAAGCGCGCCGAGATCCTCCTCCGTCATCATGCCGAAGGCATTCCAGTTCATGAGGGTGTTCTGCGTGGGGTCGGTTGCCACGCGCTCCACCCGTGACTTGAAGAGCTGGATGAACTGCTCGCGGCTCCAGCTGCCGAGCCCGCTCTCGTGCGGCGTGAGATTCATGGTGTACATGGTGCGGCCGTTCAGGAAAAACGGCATGCCGCCGGAAAACTCGCGGCCCTCGAAACCCTTCATGGACTGCGGATCCTTGGGCGAGTGGCAGAACTCGCAGCGCGCCACGGTGGAAAGGTACCGGCCGTAAGCCACGGAGTCCGAGCGGTCCGGCGCCTTTGCCGGGCTGTCGAAGGGTTCCGGCCAGAGCTGGACCAGCATGTTCATCGGGAAATCGATCTGGCGCTCGGGGCGAACAGACTTCACCGGCGTCATCGAACGCAGATAGGCGACCACCGCCTGCATGTCATCGTCGGCGACGTGCTTGTAGATGAAGTACGGCATGATCGGGAACAGGCCCTTGCCGTCCTTGTTAACGCCTTCACGCACGGCACGGACGATCTCGCCGTCGGTCCAGCTGCCGAGACCGGTTTCCTCATCCGGCGTGATATTGCGGATGCACAGCCGACCCGGGAAATTCTCCTGGCCGGCGTTCACGCCGGCAGCGATCGTTTCGCGCGTCATGCAGGCGCGGCCGGCACCGATCGGCTCGACCGGCGGGCCACCGTAGAGTCCCCAGTCGCGCTCCGAATGACAGTCCACGCATTGCAGGACATTCACGGCAAGATAACGTCCCCGCTCGATGTTTTCGGGCGTCAGCTCCACCTGCACATCGGGTGCCGGCCGTTGCCGGGGCAACTGGGTGACGTACCAGGTCCAGGCAAGCAGT
>JAHDYN010000461.1 GCA_023383735.1 Gammaproteobacteria bacterium
GCGGGATCGTGCCGGCCTCGGGCAGGGACAGGTCAAGGCGCAAGGCCCCGCCGCGCGACAGGATCACCGCGCGTTCGATCACGTTTTTCAGCTCACGCACATTGCCCGGCCAGTCGTAGGCGCGCAGCGCCTCGACCTGCCCCTGCGTGAGGACGGGTGTGGGCCGTCCGAATTCCCGGCAGACCTGTTCGAGGAAATGCACGGCAAGCTGGATCACGTCGTCGGCCCGGCGCCGCAACGGCGGCACCTGCACCGGAAACACGCTGAGACGATAGTAGAGATCTTCACGAAATTCGCCGGCTTCAACAGCCTTCTCCAGGTCCTTATTGGTCGCCGCGATGACCCGCACGTCGACCGTGCGCGTGGTGTCATCGCCCACGCGCTCGAACTGGCGCTCCTGGATGACCCGCAACAGCTTGCCCTGCAGCTCGATGGGAATCTCGCCGACTTCGTCGAGAAAGATGGTGCCGCCATCCGCCAGCTGGAAACGGCCGACACGATCGCGGTGGGCACCGGTAAACGCGCCGCGCACATGACCGAAGAATTCGCTTTCGAAAAGTTCATCGGGAATCGATGCACAGTTGACCTTCACCAGCGGCGCGTCGGCACGGCCGCTGCGGGCGTGGATCGCGTGGGCCACCAGCTCCTTGCCGGTACCGGTTTCGCCGATGATCAGGACGTTGGCAGGCGTATCGGCCACCGCATCGATGCGGGCCAGCATCGCGCCCAGCGCCGGGCTGCCGCCAACCAGGCGGCCGAAGTTCATCGACACGCGGACTTCCTCACGCAGGTAGTCCCGTTCCCGCTCAAGCTCCTCCTTCAGTCGGGCGATCTCCTCGTAGGCCAGCTTCAGGCTCGCCTCGGCACGATTGCGGTCGGTGACATCCTTGCTGGCGACGAAAGTGCGGATGATGGCCTGATGTGCATCCCGCTCGGTGCGGGAAGACATCAGCACATCGATCACCTCGCCGCTCCTGGTGACCATCTGCCGGGAAACGTTCTCCCGCTCACCCTCGCTGATGATCTGCCGCATTCGTCCCTCCAGCGGCCGACGCGACTCGTCCGTCATGAAGTCGAGAATGGAGCGGCCGAGTACCTCGTCGCGGTCGTAGCCCAGCTTGCGCAGCCAGTGATCGCTGACTTCCGTAATGTGGCCGTCCGGATCGATGGTATGCAGCATCGCCGGCGTGGACTGATAGTGATCCTGGTAGCGCCGCTCCAGGAGCGCCTGATCGGAGACCTCGGCAAAGACGCAGAGGCTGTGCAGAAACTCGCCGTTTTCATCGTGTTCAGCGGTCGTGGTGACGAAAACCTCAAGGACCGCACCTTGCCGAGTGACAAACTCGATGGCGAGCCGGTCGAGGCGGCCGGTTTCACGGAACCTGGGGATGTACTGCTCGCGAATCCGGCGGGCGCTCGGCGCACTGGCCAGTTCGCGGGGCCGGCGCCCGAGCAGCTCTTCACGGGAATAACCCATGCGCGCCGCCCACACATCGCTGACGTCGAGGATCCGGCCATCGGCGTCCAGAATCGCGGCCATGACCGGAGCCTGTCGAAACAAGGCCAGATAGCGTTGCGGCGTGTCCATGGGCGCAGTATAGACGGAATTCCGTGAGCATCCTCAGCGGCATTCCGTTATTCACGGAATACCGCAGGAATTGCCACGGCCAAGTTGTTGAT
>JAHDYN010000018.1 GCA_023383735.1 Gammaproteobacteria bacterium
CAGTCCAAGGTTCTGTCCGCACCCCCGGTGGGTCAGTTTTGGGTGCAAATCAACACTCTCTCACTCAAGCGCACTCAGCCGCTGATTCTCGACTGGCTCGACGATGTGAGTGTGGTTATGCAATTTCTGTGCGAGTAAGCAATTTGGATCGCGTGCTCTATTTGCCGTGGAAGGGACGATAGCCCCCGGCGACTGTGTGGCCTTTGTGTGGTTCAGTCCCACTCCGTCATGCGCAGTCGTGCAGTTGTCAACGAACGTCCGCGCTCGAACGCTTATTAAAACAATGGGTTAAAATTGAAAAGTCGCCCTCATAATGCTGAGGTCGGTAGTTCAACTCTACCCATCACCACCATCTAATCAATCACTTACGCAGTGTCTGTTCTCGACCCGATGTCCGTAAGTGCACGGCAAGTGCAAGTGCTCCGCAACCTGCAACCTCCAACGTGGACCATCGCTGGTAGCGAAACCCGCTACCAGCTCGCTGTATCCGGGTGCTAGAAGCGGTATGCGCCGCGTATACCCACCACGCGCGGATTGGGCATGCTCACAACCACACCATCGGTCGGTGCAGGCGGAAACTGGCCTTGCCGCAGGGTATTCACCTGTGAACCGAAATCCGCTCCGGACTTGATGGTGTCGTCATCCAGAAGATTGTCGACAAACAGGGTGACATCCCACTTGCCTTCCCGCAGTCCGGCACGCAGGTTGAAAAGCCAGTAGCTGTCGAGTTCCTTGACGTTGAACTCGTCCATATAGCGCTGGTCGGTGAAGACCGCTGTCGTTTCTGCATACCAGCTCATGTTGCCGACTCCGAGCGGGGCTTCATAGTGCGCATTGCCGACGAAGGAATGCTCGGGGATATCCTCGACCTCGTTGCCGGTGAGGCTCACCAGACATTCGTCCGTGAGGCCGTCATTGGCGGTGGGAGCGCCCGGGTTGGGGTCGATGTCGATCAGGGCCAGGCAACCACCGCCACCTGCGGCGAGACTGCGTGCAACGTTGTTTGTGGAGGAGGTACGGAACGCAAAGTCGGTGTATTCCGCATCGAGCCAGGCGTATGAGGCTGACAGCGAAAGGTTTTCCGTGACCTGGAACGCCGCCTGCAATTCGATGCCCCAGATCTCGGCTTCGCCGGCGTTCTGAATTGCACCGACGTCAGTCTGGATCACCGGATCAAACCGGGATACACCAACCTGCTTGTCCGTGTAGTCCTGGAAGAATGCCGCGCCATTCAGTACCAGCCGGCCATCAAGCAAGGTGCTCTTGGAGCCGATCTCGTAGGCGATCAGCTTTTCGCTCTGGAAGGTACTGGCTTCCGGATTGAAGAACGAGCCTGCCGCAATCGTGCTGATGCCACCTGGTTTCACACCCTTCGATATCGACGCGTAGAACAGCTGCGTATCGCCTGGTGTCCACTCGAGAGTTGCCTTCGGCACGAAGAACTCGTCGTCGAAATCTGCCGAGCCGTTCTGGAAAACAGCCTTGGTGTAGGTGCCGTTCGCCAGCGTGCCTGACCCGTTTGCTATCCCCACTGAGGAGGCGCCACGAAAGGCCGAATTGCAGTATTCCTGGCCGCCGATCACCTGGGTTGCCAGGCCGGTCAGCGCCTCGGTGGCATCAACATCGCAATGCGGACCGTAAACGGTGAGATCCTCATTCACCCATCGGCCCTCAACGCTGAGTTTCCATGCGGCGGCAATTTCCCAGTCGATCAGCGCATACAGGGAGTAGCTGTCGGTATCACGACCCACGAATGATTTTGCCGCCGCATAGACGCTGGCGACATTGGCGTTGCCGGGCGGCAGACTCTGGACTGGCGGAGCACCCCCGGGAATGTTGGGAGGAAAGACCGGTGTCAGGCGGAAGGCGGCCGGTGAAATGGTGCTGCCGTCCTCATCCTGATCCACGCGTTCCCGCCAATAGAGGGCGCCTACGGTGAAGTTGACCGGCCCGTCGAACTGGCTCGCCAGGCGGAACTCCTGGCTGAACATGTCCGTCTCGTTGCCGAAGGAAATCTCCTGCACGACCGGAGAACAGTTTGCGAAACCGCAGTCTGCCAGTGTAAAGCTGTAGGTGCCGTCCAGCGACGAGTAACTGCCAGCCGGCAGAGCATCCCACTGCCCGTCGAAGAACTGGTCGGTCTCTATATGCGCCAGGCCGGTGTAGGAACTGAACTCGTATTCACCCATGGCGGCGACGACCGAGAAGGTGGCCGTCGTCATGTCGATATCGGTGCCAGGGTAATCGCCACCGGTACGCGGATTATTGCTGATGACAACAGCCAGATCGTCTGCGTCGGGCATCTTGCCGGCGGTTATGGTCTTGGGTGCCCCAAGGCAGGTGCCGAGCGATCCATCAGCGTTTTGCGTCGCCGGCCCGCACACGGGGTAAGAGGCGTTCAGAATGCGGCCGAGCGTATTGGTGTAGTAGAGGGAGTCTGTCTCACCGTTCTGAACGGCCAGTGATTGATCGATGTCAACCGCGAGATTGTTTGCGACGCGTGCCTGCGAACGCGGATCCAGCTCATCATGCGAGTAGGCGATTCGTCCATTGACGGTGACATTGCTGCTCGCCTGCCAGAGACCGGAAATCGCCGCGCCGTAACCATCGGTACCGCCAAGCTCCCCGCCGGTTATGGTGTTGTCGTAAAAGCCGTCTTCGTCGTAGACGAGACCATTGACCCGCAGGCCGAAGGTGTCGGTGACGGGCGTGCCGTAGGCACCTGACAATCGCGTGCCGAGGGCGTCGCGGCCATCTGAACTGAGTTCGTAAGCAATGCTGGCTTCGGTTTCGTCAAGGCGGGGCCGTTTGGTGATGTACTGGATCGCGCCGGCAAAAGCACTGCGACCATACATGGCACTCTGCGGGCCCTTGACGATTTCCACGCGCTCCACATCCAGCAGCTGCTGATTGACCATCACGCCGCCGCCGGCAGTTGAAACCGCCTCGCCGGTGAAGTCCACGCCATCGACAAGGAATGCAACGTTGGAGCGGCCGCGTGTGGGCGAAAGACCGCGAATCGTGATGCGCGTGTCCTGTGCGCCAAAGCCTTCGTCGAACTCGAGTCCAGCGGTGTTCGTCACCACATCCTGCACATCATTGATACCGATGCGCTCGATGTCCGCAGCACCGATGGTGCTTACGGAAATCGGCACCTCCTGCAGGTTTTCATCCTTGCGCCGCACCGAGACGATGATTTCTTCTGGTTGCCGCTGCGCATAGCCGGTTGTCGCGACAACAGTCACCAGTGGTGCGACAAATATAAATGCCCATGCGGACAGCAGGGCTTGAGGCTTGAACGAGTTACTCATGAACTTCCCCCCGGAAAAGATCTTGGTGCTCGATGAACGGCTCTCAGGTCGTTCGTCCCCACACTGCGCCCGGGCTGCGTCAGGGATCAATAGCAGGTGGCCTGCGAATGACCACCAGGTGGATGAGCCGCATTGCCGTGTGCCTGCACCAGCAGGTGGAGCCGTCAGTTGGTCATGGCAAAGAGGATGGTGCCTTTGGCACTGCAGTGCTAGGGTTCGACGCTGAACTCGACCCATCGCCACCATTCATCGTCTGCCACCAACCGGGATAGCCGGTTCGACAGCAGCCTCAAGTAGCATGACCGGATCTTTCTCAATGGTGACTACAACTCTCCCGGACCGCCTGAGCACCAACCCCAGGAGTCCTCACCATGATGCTGAGCTTTTGGAGCGCGGCGTCGGCATCCGGTTCAATGGCAAGGAGCGCCACGACGTGGAGGAATACTGCGTCAGTGAAGGCTGGATCCGGGTTGCCATGGGCAAGGCACTGGACCGTCGCGGCCAGCCACTGACAATGAAGCTCAACGGTACCGTCGAACCCTACATCCTGCCGTAGTATAAAAGGTAAAAAAGGTGTCTAAAAAGGTGTCAGATTTATTTTTCAGCGGTTTCAAGAAATCCTGAGAAAATAAATCTGGCACCTTTTTGGGGGAAGTTCATGACGCGGTTCAGACTGAAGGCAATCATTCCCGGCGCCGTCATCGGTTGCATTGTCAGCCTGTCGGCATGGGCTGCTCCGGAGATGCCGCTGCTGGTACGGCCGGACGGCAGCTATCCGGTCGCGCCGCTGGAGAAGCCGGTGATCGTCATCAAGGTGGTGCAGCATGCCCCGGTGAACCTGCAAAAAGCGCCTTCGGTCAAGGAGGGGCTTGCCACCAACGTGGAGCGGATGGCGCACTGGATCAATCAGGCCTGCACGAAGGGAAAAAAGCCCGACATCATCCTGTTCAACGAGTTTCCGCTCACCGGCTATTCCGCAGGCTCCCGCGCGGAGAAACTACAGTTCACCATCCAGGTGCCGGGTCCGGAGACCATGCGTATCGGCGAGCTTGCGAAGGCCTGCGATACCTATGTCGTCTTCGGCAGCTACGCGACGGATCCGGACTGGCCGGGTCATATCCTCAGCCTCAATCCGGTCATCGGTCGTGACGGCAAACTCAGGAAGGCCTACTGGAAGTCGCGCAACATCCTGCGCCTGAATCCCGGTGAGGAGATTCCGACCACGACGGTCGAAGCTGTGCGCGACAGGTTTCGTGCGAAGTACGGCATCGAGGAGGAATTTCCCGTCCTGCAGACCGAGTTCGGCAATCTGGTGGTCAGTACGGTGCAGCTGGATCCGTTCGTGTTTGCGGCCTATTCGATGCGCGGGGCGGAAATCATCCTGCGCACGGCAACCCTGTTCTCGAAGACGGATGTGCAGGCCATCGCGCTATACAACAACGTCTATTCGGCCATGTCCAATATCACGTTCCCGCCCGAGTCGGGTGTGCCGGCAAGTTTCGGTGGCGGCTCGCTGATCGTCGCCCCCATGGGCAAGGTGCTGGCAGAGGACCCCAGCAACAACGAAGGCATCATCGAGGCGGAAATCCCGATCGCCGAATTCCGCAAGGGGCGGACGATACCGCGGTATCCGCTGGAGATCGTCAAGCCCGTATTCGACCAATACCGGCAGGAAGTGCCGCTGAACCACCTGGATCTCCCGGCAGACAAGCTGCCGCAGACCAACCAGGACATGAAGAAGCTGATCGATGACGCCAGTCGCTGGTTGAACTGAAAATAAATCTGACACCTTTTTCGTTTCTATGCAAACCGGCATCAAGAACAAGCTTGCGCTCGTCACGGCCTCCACCCAGGGCATCGGTTTCGCCACGGCAAAAATGCTCGCCGAAGAAGGTGCCGCGGTCCGGGTGCATGGGCGGGGTGGCGAGAGCCTCGACCATGCGCTGGAGCGTATCCGGCAGGCGGTTCCGGGTGCGAAGGTGCAGGGCGTGGCTGCAGATCTGGCTGCTGATGACGGCGTGGCGCAATTGCTGAAGCAATTGCCAGCGGTGGATATCCTCGTCAATGGCTATGCGGATACCGGTGCGAAGATGCTGGCGGATGTGCGCGCCGCCGACTGGGACTCCATCCTGCACAACAATCTCGCGACCACCTCGGCCATCAGCACGCATTATCTGACGGGGATGCTGCAGAAAGGCTGGGGCCGGATGGTGTTTGTCTCCAGCGATCTCGCGCTGCGGCCCCTGCCGTACATGGTGCCGTATTCCGCGGCCAAGCTGGCCCAGCTGACGCTCGCGCGCGGACTGGCCGAGATGACCGCCGGCAGCGAGGTCCGGGTGAATGCGGTGATGCCGGGTTTTACCCTGACCGAGCGCACCGAAAGCATCCTGCGCAGCACGGCAGATCGCCACGGCATTCCCTTCGACCGCTTCATGCACGACTATTTCAACGATCCAGCCTGCAGCTACGTTGCCGAGGTCGGTCACGCCACGTCGCTGATCAAGCGACTGCTGCGGCCTGAAGAAGTGGCCAGCATGATCGTATATCTGTGCAGCGAACTCAGTTCCGGGACCAATGGCGCGACCCTGCGCTGTGACGGCGGCGCCACGCTGACGGCCTTGTAGCCATACGGCACCGGCAGCTGGTGGAGCAGTTGAGGGCCGGTTGCCTTGCCGGCTATGCTGATCGCTGATTCCCCCTGCAGCGAGGCGTGCCATGGCCAGAGTCGCCATCATCCGGCCTGAACAGGTCGAAGATCCCGTGATCCGCGAGATTTTCAGCTGGGTTACCCGTGTTGAAGGTGCGGTACCCAACCACTTCTATGTCGAGATGAACTTCCCCGAGTTTCTCAAGGCCAAGCTCGGCGCAACGCGCGTGCTCTGGGAGAAGGGCGAGCTTGGCCTTGCCGAGATCCAGCACATCGGCATCCTGGTCTCGAAGGCAAATGGTTGCCCGTACTGCACGGCTGCGTTCTGCACCATCCTGAACTACGGACTGGGTACCGGGGAGGACTACGTGCAGCAGCTTGTGAGTGATGGTGTCAAGGTCGTGGATGACAAACGGTTGCGCACCCTGCTCGACTTTGCGCTGAAGGTAAACGCGGACGCAAAGAGCATTACCGATGCCGATGTCGACGGGCTGCGGGCCTGCGGGCTGACCGACAAGGGCGTGGTGCAGCTGGTGCACCTGGTTGGCGACTTCGCGTCCTACAACCGTCTCAATCTTGCACTCGATACCGACTACGATTACCGGGACATATGGCTCACGCAGCCGTGAATCGCTGTACGCCATCCGCTCCGCGAATGCGCCGCAACTGACCGGCCCGCCACAGCATGTGCAGATGGGCGATCGATTCGCCCATCGCAAAGGTCGTCTGGTGCAGGTCCAGCCGGCGCCTGAACAGTACGGCAAGCAGGTCGGCGGCAGAGCAGGGGCGTTCTCCGCAGGCCTTCAGGGTCTCGGCCAGCCGCGCATCGTGATGTGCCTGCAGCTGATCGACGCGGGTCTGCAGGCCGAAAAAGGGTTTGCCGTGCGAAGGCAGTACCAGCGTGTCGGCAGGCAGTCCGGCCAGTTTCCGGATCGAGGCGAGGTACATCGGCAGCGGATTTGCCTCCGGCTCGCTGTCGAACACGCTGACATTGGTCGATATGCGTGGCAACAGCATGTCGCCGGAGATCAGGACCGGGGATCCTGCGCTGTCCTCCTGTGCCCGACCCGAAGCAGATGACGCTTCCCGGTACAAGGACATGTGTTCCGGCGCGTGTCCGTAGCCGACGATGCAGCGCCAGGCCTGCCCGCCGATCTGCAGTTGCATGCCGTCGAACAGGCGGCAGAACTGCGCAGGCACGGCGGGCACCATGGTGGGGTAGTAGCGGCCGCGTGCGCGGATCTGGTCCAGCGATTCCGGGTCGACGAGTCCGTGACTGGCAAAGAAGTCGGCCGCGCTGTTGCCGCCGACACCGGTGGTCGACTGGCTGGCGATCCGCGCCGCATTCCAGTCTGTTGCGCTGATCGACAAACGGCAGTTCCAGTGTTCCGTCAGCCAGTGGGCAAGACCGATGTGGTCGGGGTGCATGTGCGTGACGATCACGCGCAGCACCGGCAGGTCCTGCAATTCGTTGGCGAATATCCGCGTCCATGCAGCGCGGGTGTCGTCGCTGGTGATGCCGCAGTCGACGATGGTCCAGCCCTCGCGTCCTTCCTCATCCCGGTCGCGCAGCAGCCACAGATTGATGTGGTCGAGTGCAAAGGGCAGGGGCATGCGCAGCCAGCGGATGCCCAGCGCAACATCCAGCGCCGTGCCGCGTGCGGGCAAGTCCTTGCCGAGTGGATAGCGCAGGTGCTTCTCGTCGGCGTGGGTCATTCATTGAGTCTCTGTGCGGGAGGCAGGAGCGGACGCTACCCTGTTCTCCAGGCAAAAGGCCAGCGGCTCCGCTTCTTCACTCCAGATAGCCGAGCGGTAGCGCCGTGGTATCGATCACCCAGCGCATCACGAAGCTTGAGTGCACGCCCGATACGCCGGGGATGCGCGTGATCTTCTTCAGCAGGAAGTCCTGGTAGGTGTCCATGTCGGGCACCACCACGATCAGCAGGTAGTCGGCATCCTGGCCGGTGACCAGCAGGCAGGACAATACCTCGGGAAACTGCTTCACGGTGCTCTCGAATTTCTCGAAGCGCTCCGGCGTGTGGCGGTCCATCGAGATCTGGATCAGCGCGGTGAGCGAGAGGCCGAGCTTCTTGCGATCCAGCAGGGTCACGCGCTTGCTGATCACGCCGCTTTCCTCCAGTGCCTTGACCCGGCGCAGGCACGGTGACGGGGACAGGCCCACGCGCTCGGCGAGCGCCTGGTTGCTGAGGCCGCCATCCCGTTGCAGTTCGGCAAGGATGCGGCGGTCGATGCGGTCGAGTCGGACGGCATTCATGGTATGACGTGCTCATAATAAGTTATACAGAGCAATAATATGCCACAAAGGCACCATGTACTGGCAACAACGCAAGCCAATTGCCTGCAGACCCCCATAAAATGGTCGCAATTTCCATGAGCGGAGCAGCGAACATGAGTTACGACCACCGCAAGTACAGCGCTTTCAGGCCCGTGACGGGGTGGCAGCGCCAATGGCCGGACCGGGTCATCGGGCGCGCACCCGACTGGTGTGCGGTGGATCTGCGCGATGGCAATCAGGCGCTGGTCAACCCCATGACGGTGGAGCAGAAGACGCAGTTGTTCAGGCTGCTGGTCGATATCGGCTGCAAGGAGATCGAGGTGGGCTTTCCGGCGGCCTCGCAACCGGATTTCGATTTCGTGCGCCGGATCATCGAGGCAGACCTGGTGCCGGACGACGTGCGCGTCCAGGTGCTCACGCAGGCGCGGGAAGACCTGATCGCGCGCAGCTTCGAGTCGCTGAAAGGCGCGAAGAAGGCCAGCATCCATCTCTACAACTCCACCTCCACGGTGCAGCGCGAGCGCGTGTTCGGCATGGATCGCGAGGCGATCAAGGGCATCGCCGTGCAGGGCGCCACGTGGATCAGGGACATGGCGGCACAGCACCCGGCAACGGCGTGGGAGTTCCAGTACTCGCCCGAGAGCTTTACCGGCACCGAGCTGGAGTACTGCGCAGAAGTGGTCAATGCCGTGGTTGCCGTGTGGCAGCCGCAAGCGGGACAGAGGGTGGTGATCAATCTCCCGGCGACGGTGGAAGCGAGCACACCCAATGTCTATGCCGACATGATCGAGTGGATGTGCGCGCACATCGATCACCGGGACCGGCTGCGCGTGAGCTTGCACACACACAACGACCGCGGTTGCGGTGTTGCGGCCGCCGAACTCGGCGTGATGGCTGGTGCCGATCGTGTCGAGGGGACCTTGCTGGGCAACGGCGAACGCACCGGCAACATGTGCCTGGTGACGATGGCCATGAATCTCTATTCGCAGGGTGTGGATCCGAAGCTGGATCTCTCGGACATGCGTCGCATCGTGCGTACGGTCGAACAGTGCACGGGGATCAGCACCCATCCGCGGCATGCCTACGCCGGTGAACTCGTCTATACGGCTTTCAGCGGCAGTCACCAGGATGCAATCCGCAAGTCGCTTGCCCGGCAGCAGCCTGACGAGCCCTGGCAGGTTGCCTACCTGCCGATCGATCCGGGCGATGTCGGCCGCAGCTATGAGGAGGTCGTGCGCATCAACAGCCAGTCCGGCAAGGGCGGCGTGCTGTATGTGTTCGAGCGCGAGTTCGGCGTGACCCTGCCGCGCTGGCTGCAGATCGAGCTGTCGCGCGTGGTGCAGCGGCATGCGGAGCAGACCGGCGGGGAAGTCGCCGCCGGCGTCATCCGCGAACTCTTCGACCAGGCGTTTGTTGCCGTACCGGAGGGCTGGCGACTGGGCAACTTCGATATCCGTCGCGACGGCAGCCGCGTGCGCGTGGAAGCCAGCATCGGTGGCAGGGATGTCGCCGGCGAGGGCAACGGTGCGGTGGAGGCGCTGATGGATGGGCTTCGGCACGTGCATGGCGTCAGTGGCTCGGTCGAGGCCTTCGACGAATACGCCCTGGGCACCGGGACTGCGGCAAGCGCAATGGCCTGCGTCAAGCTGCAGATCGGCACGGAAATCAGCGCGGGCGTGGCCCTTGCCGAAGACACGACCACGGCGACCTTGCAGGCGGTGCTGAGCGCCTTTGGCCGGCAGAGGGCGGCAGTCATGATGGCGGCCTGAGCCCGGATGTCCCGCCTGCGGCAGCGGAGCCGGAAAAGAATGAAGCCCCCGGGTGGGGGCTTCATGGCCGTCATGGTTTGAAGGATTTAAGCGATCAGACGGAAGCAGCACGGCGCCGGGCAACGCCCAGCAGGCCGAGCGCGCTGCCGAACAGCCACACCGCGGCCGGTACCGGCACTACGCTGTAGTTGAAGTTCATCTGCAGCCAGTCCGGATCATTGACAGGTGTGGCGTCGCGATTCATGCGGGCGCGCAGTACGAGATTGTTGCCCGTCACCAGCGCAGAGAACTGATGAGTGAGCGCCGGTGACACGCCGTCCGCCATCAGCCCGTTGTACCAGTTACCCGTCCACCCGCGCTGATCCGCAGCGTTGCACCACTGGGTGCCCCCGCTGTTGATGACGCAGCTCTCGCCCGCACCTTTGATCAGGGTAGTTGCCGCACCGAGAGTGGTTGTACCGGAGTACGTGTGGGTGAAGTTCGCGCTAAAACCGTTCAGGGTGTAGGTGAGCGAATCGACGGTGATATTGCCGAGATCGTCATCCGTGGCCAGACTGATGCCGCAGCCGCTGCAGACCGAAGCCGCGAGCAGGCCAGGAGCGCCAAGTGTGTATGTGATAGCACCACCCCCAGAGCTGCTCGTGTTAAAGGTTATCGACTGAAGCTGATAGACGGTCGCGCCATGGGCGATACCGGTCAGTCCGAGCAAGGCGATAGGGGCCAAGTGCCGCCCGTATCTGATCATTGTCATTTTCAAAGCCCCCGGAACGTAATTTGTGATTGTTTGTGAGTCATTCATCAGGCGTGGAAAGTCCCTATATAAATGACGGTTTCAAGTTCAAAATGAACGGGTTGTTTCGTTAACGCAAGTTAATAATCACGCCCTTTAACCTAATGCAGGAAACAGCTCGCATTCAGTCAACACTGCGTCAACAACCAGTCAATACGTGCAATCCCGGGGAGCTGCAATGCGTCTTTTTGATTTCAACCGCGCGCCAAATCCGCGGCGCGTGCGCATATTCATCGCCGAGAAGGGGCTCGATATACCCCGGGTCAGCGTGAACCTGTACCAGAAGGAGCAGTTGTCTCCGGAGTTCCTCGCCATCAACCCGGGTGGAACGGTGCCGGTGCTCGAACTCGACGATGGCACCTGCCTCAGCGAGAGCCTTGCCATCTGCCACTACCTGGAAGCCACGCATCCCGAGCCGGCACTGTTCGGTGCCACACCGCGCCAGCAGGCACTGACGCTGATGTGGACCGGCATCGTGGATAACGAGGGCTTTCTGGCGGTTGCCGAGGTGTTGCGCAACCTGTCGCCGGGATTCCGCGATCACGCCGTACCCGGCGCGCTGGCCTGCGCACAGATCCCGGCGCTCGTCGAGCGCGGGCGTCGGCGCAGTGAACGGTTCTTCGATCGCGTCGAGCAGCAACTGCGGCATCAGTCCTGGCTGGCGGGCGAGCACTATTCCTTTGCCGATATCAGCCTGCTGGTGACAACGGATTTTGCCGGCTGGGTCGATATCGATCCGGTAAGCTCCAGGCCGTCGCTCAGGCGCTGGTATGAGCGCGTGGCATCGCGGCCTGCCGCGCGGGCCTGAGGCCTGTGCAGCACAGCCGCCCGGTCAGCGCCGGGCCGTCTGCCGCCACTTAGCGGAGCTGCGCCCAGAATGCATTGACCACCGGGTTTTTCAGTTTCCTTTTCAGCGCAAACAGTCCGACCTCATAGGCTTTCAGTTTTGGTTGAACGTTGAGGACGCGGATGTTGTCCGCCAGCGGGCTGTTGTCGAGCACGATGCGTGGCACCACGCCGACACCGAAGCCGAGGCTGACCATGCTGACGATCGCCTCGTTGCCGGCCACCTGGGCGTAGATCGAGGGCTGCACGCCGCGCGCGCGGAACCAGGCATCGACCCGGCTTCTGGCCAGACCGCTCTCGGACAGGATCATCGGTGTTGCGGCCCAGTTTCTGCCGTCGGGCTGCGGATGAACCTTGCCGGCGATGAACACCAGCGGCGAGGTGGCGATCGGCCGGAAAGCGAGGCCATTCGGCAGGATTTCCGGGCGGGCGCCGATCGCGATGTCTTCTTCGCCGGCCAGTACCCGCGCGATGGCCAGCTCGGGATCACCGGTATGCAGCTTGATCTCGATGTGCGGATGGTCGTGGCGAAACGCGCTGAGGATCTCGAACAGGAAGCTGTAGCTGGCCGTGACCGAACAGTACATGCTCACTTCGCCATGCAGCTCGTCGGCCTCGGTCATCAGCGTGTTGCGGATCTGCTCCCACTGCGCGAGGGCCTCGCGCGCATAGGGCAGGAACAACCTGCCTTCGTGAGTCAGGGCGACGCTGCGGTTGTCCCGGCTGAAGAGCGCAACGCCGACTTCCGCTTCCAGTTGCCGGATGCTGCGGCTCAACGCGGAGGGGCTGACATGGCTCGCTTCGCTGGCCTTGCCAAAATGCAGCGCGTCGGCGAGATGGAGGAATTGACGAAGCAGCCGGCTGTCCATGCCCGGACAGTATTGCATATACCGGGATACTGTATTGTGTTTATTTCATTTTACGCAACGAGGCGGGCTGCATATAGTGGAGGCTGCAGTTCGGGCAGCGGCCGGAACACTACAACAGGTGTGCAGACATGAAGGTTTACTACGACAAGGATTGCAAGCTCTCCCTGATCAAGGG
>JAHDYN010000462.1 GCA_023383735.1 Gammaproteobacteria bacterium
TCAGCAGCGGCGCAACTGAGCGTCGTCGCCTTGGTAGCAGGGGGCTCCCCGGCTCTCGTGCCGTTGCTGACGACCGTGCTGCTGAATGTGCACATGCTGCTGTTCGGGTTGGCTGCCGCCCGTGCCGCCCGCCCCAGGCGTGGCATGCGCATGTTGACCGCGTTCTTCCTGACCGATGGCGCCTTTGCTGTGGCGCTCGGCGTCGGTCGGTTGGCGCTGCCGGCGCTGCTGGGGGCAGGGGTCAGCATGTACCTCGGCTGGAACATTGGCACGGCGCTGGGCCTGCTGCTTGGCGACACCATCAGCAATCCCAGACGCGCTGGGGTGGACCTGGTTGCTCCACTGATGTTCCTCGCGGTGCTGGCGCCGCTGCTGCGCGGCTGGCCGGAGCTGCTCTGCGCCCTGCTGGCTGCCGGCACGACCCTGTGCGTCCTGCAATGGCTGCCTGGTGGCCTGGCCGTGCTGGCCGGGTGCCTGGCCGGGAGCCTGACGGGCGCTGCCCTTCCGGTGCGGGGGGCGCGGTGAGCCTGGCGGTGCTGATCGCGGGCATGGCGCTCGGGCTGTATGTCCTGCGGCTCAGCGGCTTTCTGCTGGTCGATGTGCGCTTGTCGCCAGCGTTCGAGCGCGGGCTGCGCTTCGTGCCGGTTGCGGCGCTCGCTGCGCTGGTGGCCGCCGGGCTGGGGGCGACGCCGCAGGATGCCGCCGTGCGCGCTCCGGCGCTCGCTGCCGGTGGGTTGCTGGCCTGGCGTTTTCGTCGACCGTGGGTCTGTGTGCTGGGTGGCGTTGGCGTGTACGTGCTGCTGGGCGCACTGTACCCAGCAACCTGAGGAGGGTATCGCGGTGTCTGGACCTGAAGTCGACCGTCTGTCGCTGCGCAGCGACCCCCGCCCCGGCGAGCTTGGCTGGCTCATCCATCGCCACGGGGTCATCTACGCCGAAGAGTTCGGCTGGGACTGGCGTTTCGAAGGGGTCGTCGCCGGTATCGTTTCCGAGATCATCGCCGGGTTCGACCCGCAGCACGAGCGCTGCTGGCTGGCTGAATTGGATGGCGTGCTCGTCGGCTGCTGCTTCCTGGTGCGGGTTGATGCCGAGGTCAGCAAACTGCGCCTGTTACTGGTGGAACCGGCCGCGCGGGGGCGCGGCATTGCCTGGCGCCTCGTCACCGAATGCCTCGCGTTTGCTCGAGCCGTCGGCTACCGCAAAATCACCCTCTGGACGAACGACCCATTGGTTGCTGCACGCCGGCTCTACCAGCGCGCCGGGTTTCGCATGGTCCACAGCGAGCCTGCGGAGCAGTTCGGCCACCAGATGATGAGCGAAACCTGGGAGCTCGACCTGGCATCCCTTGGTAACCCTGCTCCGGCGGCTCCTGGTGGTCGCGTCGCGTCAATGAACGGAGACCGCGATCGCGACGCCATCCCCGCGACACGTGCAAGCGATAATCGCGTATAGTGCGGGTTGCTCAGGGATCTGCCGAGTCATCGTGTCGAGAAAGGGTCGCTATGGTTGCCACCGCGCAGCGATACATTACCAGTGCCGAGGAACTGCGCGGGGTTATCCCTGCGCCGAAGGCGGATAGCCTCGTCTTCCAGAAGCAGATACCCCGGCTGGATGCGCATTGCCGCGCATTTATCGAGAAGTCGCCGTTCGTGCTGCTGGCAACAGCAAGTGCTGATGG
>JAHDYN010000463.1 GCA_023383735.1 Gammaproteobacteria bacterium
GAGCCGCTGGACTCGCACATCGGCATAGCCCACACCCGCTGGGCCACCCACGGCATACCGAGCGAGCGAAACGCCCATCCGCATATTTCCTATGACGGTCTGGCGATTGTCCACAACGGCATCATCGAGAATCACGAGCAGCTGCGCGAAGAGCTGAAGCAGCAGGGCTATGTCTTCGCCTCGGATACCGATACGGAATGCATCGCGCACCGCATCCACCACCATCTGAAGACCAAGCCGGACCTTTATGCGGCCGTGCGCGCCACCGTTGCCGAACTGCATGGCGCCTATGCGCTGGTGGTGATGAGCGAGGCCGACCCGGGCCTGCTGGTGCTCGCGCGCTGCGGCTGCCCCGTGGTCGTCGGCCTGACGGACAACGGCAACTTCGTCGCTTCGGATGTCTCGGCGCTGCTGCCGGTCACGCGCCGCTTCATCTTCCTGGAGGAAGGCGATGTGGCCGAGATCCGCGAGACCGGCATCAAGGTCACCGACCAGAGCGGCCAGCCGGTCGAGCGCACGGAAAAACTGAGCGAGCTCTCGGCCGATGCCGCCGAGAAGGGCCAGTATCCGCACTACATGCTCAAGGAGATCCACGAGCAGCCGCGCGCCGTCGCGCAGACGCTCGAGGAGCGCGTCGCCAATGGCAAGCTGCTTGAGGCCGCGTTTGGACCGGCCGCCGGCGAGATCTTCGGCCGCGTCGAGGCGGTGCACATCGTCGCCTGCGGCACGAGCTTTCATGCCGGATCGGTGGCGCGCTACCTGGTCGAACAGGTCTGCCGCCTGCCCTGCCACGTCGACATCGCCAGCGAATACCGCTATCGCAGCCCGGTCGTGCCCAAAAACACCCTGTTTGTGACCATCTCCCAGTCCGGCGAAACCGCGGACACGCTGGCTGCCCTGCGTCTTGCCAAGGGAGCCGGCTACCTGTCCACGCTGGCCATCTGCAATGTGCCGGAAAGCTCGCTGGTGCGTGAATCCGACCTGGTGATGCTGACGCGCGCCGGCCCGGAGATCGGCGTGGCTTCCACCAAGGCCTTCACCACCCAGATCACCGCGCTGACCATGCTGGTGATCGCGCTGGCCAAGCACCGTACCGCCGATGCCGAGCGCGAACGCGGCCTGGTGACGCGGCTGATCGAGATTCCCGGCCTGATCGAAAAAACCCTGGTGCTGGATCCGGTGATGAAAAAGCTCGCCGAACGTTTTGCCGACAAGCACCACGCGCTGTTTCTCGGGCGCGGCATCCTGCATCCGATCGCCATGGAAGGCGCGCTCAAGCTCAAGGAAATCTCCTACATCCATGCCGAGGCCTACCCGGCCGGCGAGCTCAAGCACGGGCCGCTGGCGCTGGTTGACGCCGACATGCCGGTCATCACCGTCGCGCCGAACAACGACCTGCTCGAGAAGCTCAAGTCCAACCTGATGGAAGTCCGCGCCCGGGGTGGCGAGCTGTTCGTCTTTGCGGATCCGGATTCCGGCTTTGAGTCCAGCGATGGCGTGACGGTCATCAACATGCCGAAGCACGTCACCTATCTGCAGGCGCCCGCGGTGTACACGGTGCCGATGCAGCTGCTCGCCTACCACGTGGCGATCCTGCGCGGCACGGATGTCGATCAGCCGCGCAACCTCGCCAAATCGGTGACGGTCGAGTAACCTCCTGCGGCGT
>JAHDYN010000464.1 GCA_023383735.1 Gammaproteobacteria bacterium
TGCTGCTCTGCTACAACCCGGAGATCCTCGGCACCGATCACTGGTTCACCTTCGCGTCGCTGGTGTTCTTTGCTGTCTGGGCCGCCTACCTGATCCAGCGGCTGTGGTGGTTCCAGCGCATGGCCCCGGCGCTGCGCTACGCGATACCGACCGCCATCATCGCCTACAACATCAACGAGATCCTCGAGAAGTGGGGCAAGATGGCCGAGATCTGGGTCCAGCCGGAAAAATACGCCATGGAGATCAGCCTGGCACTGCTTGCGCTGATCGTGGTGGTCGTACTGGCAATCCTCAGTCCGGCACGACGCATCGCCATCAACAAACCGCCAACTGACGCTCAGGCCTGAGGCTCCGGGCCTGAGACTTCAGGCCTGACGGTTCAGGCCCGGGATTGGCGGCGGCGGCAGGCGAAAACCGCGAGGATCAGCAACAGGGCAACCGGATCGGCGGCGCCGCCACCACCGCCAGATCCGTCTTTCCACTCCACGGCAGCGATCCTGGGCTCGTCCTTGAGCCGCTGCTCGAAGCGATCCAGTTCGACGGCCAGGCTGGTCGTCATGTTGGCCATTGCGGCCGAAAAACTCTCCGCCCGCACCGTGCGACTCACTGCGGCTGCGTCGATCGCAGTCGATGACCGCTCACGACTGTCGACACCCGGTGCACGGAACAGCAGCTTGCGGCTGGCCACATCAAATACCGCGGTGTCGACAAAGGTCTGGGTCTGGTTCTCGGTGCCCTTGATGATGTAGGCACCAACGATGGTCCAGTAGGTCAGTGCCAGCTTGTTGTCACCCGTGGCGGCAACCTGATCGTAGGAAACCAGGGCCATGACATCCACGGCATACAGCCGGGCCACCTGCTGCATGCCCTCGAAACCCCGCGTGGAGCGCAGGTAGGTATCGGGGATGACTTCGATCGAGGCGATGTACTTGCGGCTCGTGAACTGCTCGCGGACTTTCCGCAGGGCTTCGTTCTTCTGCGCTTCCGAGGGTCCCTGGGCATCTCCCTGCATCGGCTGGGGCACGAATGCGAGTCCGACACGCAGTGGCAGCTTGAGCTGCGGGGTCTGCTCGGCGAACTCGGGCGGAATTTCACCCTTGGGATAGAGGTAGTCGACCAGGCTGCTCGATACGCCAGTGCGCGTGACACCCGGCGTAAACGCGTCGAACCAGGCCGTGCAGCCATGGAGCATCGCGCTCGCGCCAAGCAGTACCACAAACTTCCTCAGCCGTGTGCAGCTCGCCATGTTGAGTCCCCCTGGAATCGCGCGAACGAAGAATGTCAGCCCAGCGCCTGGCCGATGTCGGCGAGCAGGTCTGCTTCGGCTTCAATGCCCACCGACAGGCGAATCAGCTTGTCGGCGATGCCCATCGCACGCCGCTCTTCGGTCGGCACGCTGGAGTGACTCATGGTGGCCGGCTGTCCGGCGAGACTCTCGACCGCGCCGAGGCTCTCGGCAATGGCAAACAGCCGCAGCCGATTGAGAAACTCGCCAACCGCAGCTGTCTCACCGCGGATTTCAAAACAGACCACGCCGCCAAAGGCGCTCATCTGCTGTTTCGCGAGCGCATGGCCCGGATGCCCGGGGAGCCCCGGATAGAACACGCGGGCGACCCGCGCATGTCCCTCGAGATACCGGGCGACAGCCAGCGCATTGGCACA
>JAHDYN010000019.1 GCA_023383735.1 Gammaproteobacteria bacterium
GGAAACGCCGCTCTGACCCCGATCCCGCAACCTGACCAACCGGCGGATAAAACCTATCCGCCCGCCGGATCAGCTCGACTCAGTTGACCATCTCTTTGAGGTTCTTCAGCGCCAGCACGCGCACCTTCTTGGAAGCCGGCTTGGCCTTGAAGGTCATCTTGGCGCCGGTGAAGGGGTTGACGCCTTCGCGGGCTTTGGTGGCCGGCTTCTTCACGACCTTGAGCTTGACCAGACCCGGCAGCGTGAACTGGCTGGTGCTGCGCAGGCTCTTCTTGATGACGCCATTCAGGGAATCGAGCACGGCGCTGATCTGCTTGCGGGACAGGTCCGTGTCCTTGGCAATGTGGTTCAGGATTTCTGACTTGGTCGGTGCACGGGCGGTTTTCGCCATCTCGAAGTACTCCTCAGGGTGATGTGATTGTTCGCAGATGTTAACTATAAACGGGCTGCGACAGTACATAAACAGGCAATCTGGACAATATCCCCGACCAATAGCACAGATCCTGCGACTGCTGTTGACGCCCTCTTCCGCACCGATGAGTATCGCCAGCCACTGCCCAGGGCAAACCCGTCGAAAGACGGGGGCGCAAAGCTTCCGGTCTAAGGGGAATTCCTATGACAGCGGGGTTACCAGTGGGGGTCCCGGCGTGGCCGCGATTCCCGGTTAACTTGCTACTTGCCGTGCTTCTCACCGGCTATGCCTCGCAGGCGCTGGCCATCACCGATCGTGCCCGACCGGATATCAGCATCGCTGTACCGACGGGCGCAGGCACCTACAGCACGAACGCTGCGTTGCTGAGCATCGGCGGCATCGCCAGCGATGATGTCGGGGTCACAAAGGTCACCTGGTACAACAGCCGCGGCGGCCGGGGCACGGCCAACGGCACCAGCAGCTGGTCTGTCAGCAACATCAGGCTTCTGACCGGCAGCAACAAGATCTATGTGCGCGCCTACGACGCCAGGGGCCGCTCGCGCACGGCGCAGCTGACCGTGACTTACAGCGCCACCGCACCTGTACCTGCTCCGACACCGGCACCGGCACCGGAGCCAACGCCGGCACCGGCGCCAGAACCTACACCTGCACCGGCTCCAACTCCGGCACCTGCGCCTGTACCAGAACCGGCACCCGCACCCGCACCCGCGGTCAACAATCCGCCCTCGATCTCCGGCACGCCGGCAACCAGCGTGCAGTCGAGTGCTGCCTGGAGCTTCACGCCCACCGCTTCAGACCCGGAGGGCAATCCGCTCACCTTCAGCGTGATGGGCGCGCCAGGCTGGGCCCGCTTCAATCCGGCCACCGGCCAGCTCAGCGGCACGCCGGGTCCAAACGACCTGGGCAGCACGGAAGGCATCGTGATCACCGTCAGCGATGGCAGCGGCTATGCGTCCCTGCCGGCTTTCACGCTGGTCGTGCGGCCGAACACCTCGGGCACGGCGCTGGTCTCCTGGCAGCCGCCAACGCAGCGCACGGACGGCTCGGCGCTCAGCAATCTGGTCGGCTATCACCTGTATTACGGCACCCGCGCGGACGCGCTCACCCAGACCATCAACCTCAATAACGGCGGCCTCAGCAGCTACATGGTTGAAGGGCTGAGCACGGGCACCTGGTACTTTGCCATCGTCGCCTGCGACAGCACGGGCACGGACAGCGCCCTGTCGAACATCGCCTCGAAGACCATCCTGTAACGAGCACCGGAACGGTGCAGACCGACGCTAGAACGTGGTCTGCACCGGCTCCAGCGTGAGCACCCCGGGCACCACGATCGGCGTGGTGGCATCGACCAGATCCACATCGACCAGCACGGTCTGGTCGACGCCGGCGGCCGGGATCGGAAAGCTGCCGCCTTCTACATAGATCGCGATATCCAGCGTATAGCTGCCCGGAAAACCGTCGAAGCCCAGGTACTGCACCGGGATCTGGTAACTGCGCTCGTCACCGCCCACTGCGCCCGGCGCGAAATTGAGGTTGAGAAAAGCGAGCGGCGCCTCGCCGATCGGCTGCCGGGTTCCGGCCGGGTACAGCACGGCCACCCCCTGCACCGGGGCCGGGATGCCCGAGGGATAGCGCAGCGTGAAGCTGAGCGTGGTATCGGCATTGCCGAGCGCCCGCTGGTTGCCACCGCCGGGCGGCGGCTCATCCTGCGGCACCCGATCGGACAGGCCGCGGAAGAAGTCCCAGATCGCCACATTGGCAAAGCCCGGCCAGCCATGTGCCGCATTGCCCGCACCCTGGCCCTCCTGATGGAGGCACCACTGGACGGGATAGTCGGAAGGCCCTGGCGCGTGGTCGACGCATTCGGGCACGACCCCGGGATTGCTGGTGTTGAGGTTGAAGCCGTTGTACAGCGTCCAGAACCGGTGCCCGAGCTGGGCCACGCCGATCGGCACCAGCGGATCGTACTGGCCCTGGATCTGCAGCACCGCGACCGCACCCACACAGCTGGTGGCCGTCAACGAGCCGGCCACCGGCGCAATGGCCCGGATCCGGTTGCCGTAGCGGCAACCGAGTTCATGAGCAAAGCCGCCGCCGCTGCTGTGGCCGGTGATGTATAGCCGGCTGGCATCGAAATCCAGCTGCGCAGCCAGACGCTCGAGCAGGTCCTCGAACATCTGGAAATCATTGGCGAAATCCCATTGGTTGATGTTCGCGGCATTGGGCAACGCATCGGGGTATACCAGGATCGCCCCGTCACCCACCACCTCGCGCAGCCGGTAATCATCGAGCCATGCGGCGTGGCTGCCGCCCGTGCCGTGATAGGCAATGATCAGCGGCCGGGGCGCGCCTGCCGGGTCATAGTCGCTGGGCAGGTCCAGATAATAGCTGCGCTGCAGGCCGCCAGAACTGATCGTCTGGGGGCCGGTAACGGGCACCGTCGTATTGCTGTTGTCGTCGAAACACCCGGCGACCAGCAGGCACAGGGCCAGCAGACCCGGATGGCGGACATGAGGCATGGTTGCTGCTCCGGCGGACTTCGCTGCAGTATTGCACCATGGACATCGGCCTGGCACCACATCGCGGCCAGCCGCACGGAAAGGATGCAAACCGCACCGTGATCAGACAGAATAAGAAAATAGACCTGCATTACAGACGGGTATATTAATTGCGCCGATCAACGTGGCCGGGCTGGGCAGCCTGAGTCGTAACCAACCTGAATCTGGGGAAACACGAATGAAGAAGATACTGAGTTTGGCGGCTCTGGTGGGCATGACCAGCGTGGGGGTGGCCAATGCAGCGCCCGTCACTGCCACCATGGTGAGCGTTGGCAGCTACAGCAAGAGCGCAGCAAGCGCATCGCCCTGGACGCCAACCGCCTCCAACACGGTGACCTGGACCTTCGACACCGCCACCAATACCCTGGCGATGGCGAGCGGCACTTATTCCTACATCGTCAAGGTCGGCGCCACGCCGCTGATGACCCACACGATGACCGGCGTCTCGATGAGCACCGGCAACGCAACCGGTGCAACCTGGACCTGTACCGAAGGTTTCTTCGGCGGAATCGTCGGTTCGAACATCTGCGGTAACTACAGCTATGGTGGCAACTTCATCAACGACAGCACCTACAACGCGAGCACCCCGGATGCCATCTCAGCAACCGTAACCATCGGCGGCGACGATGCTGCTATTGGCCCGCCGCAGACGCTGGTCAACAGCTACAGCAACTTCACGGCTGCCACACCGGTTGCCGGTGCGGCGGTCGGCTTCCAGCGGTACACGTTCAACAACGGTCAGGACCTGGTACCTGGTGCCGGCGATGCCGCGACCGGCTTCGATGCCGGTTACGTCTATACCTTTGATATCGCTGTGGCAGCAGCGGCGGACGCCGTCGATGACGGCCCGGTGGATGTACCGGAAAGTACAGCCACAAATATTGTCGTCGGTGCGAATGACGTCAACTTCACTGACCCGGTCACTGTCACCGTCACCACTCCTGCCGCCAAGGGTACGGCCACCCCCACCAATTCACCGGGTGCGGCCGCTGGCCAGACCATCAGCTACACCTCAAACGTTGCAGCAACGGGCACGGATACCTTTGTCTACACCATGACTGACGGCGTCAACACCGATACCGCGACGGTGACGGTCAACATCCTCTCCGTCGGTGCTAACGACGATTCAGCCACTACTACGCGTGGTGTACCTGTGACTGTCTATCCGGCCAGAAACGATACGAACTTCACGCCCGACACGATTACCCTCACTCCCGGTGCCTGCACCTCCGGTTCAGGCGCGATTGTGGTGACATCCGGTAATGGCGGTCCCAAACAGGATGTGCTGGTCACCTATACGCCGCCGGCCAATAATCCGGCCTCAGGCAGCACAACGACACTCAACGACAGCTGCGCCTATACGATTACCAATGGGCCGCAATCCGGTGGCGCCAACATCCTGGTCGCGGTCACTAACTCGGTGCCAGCTGCCATCGGCGGCGCTGCTTCAGCGGCGATCTCCACTGCCGGTGTCACCCCGGGAGGCCAGACGGCAACCTTCACGGCACCTGGCAGCGGTGGCAACTTGGGCAATACGCCAATCCAGTCGATCGTCGCAACTGACCCGGCTCACGGTGCTACCAGTGTTGCGGGCAATGTCATTACCTATACCTTGGACGCTAACGACTTTTTCACCGGTAGCGATACCTTCACCTATACCATCACCGACCTTGATGGTGAAACCAGCACGTCGTCCAATGTCACAGTGACAATTACGGACGTTCTGCCGACCATCGCCGACGACACGATCACCACGGATGTGGATACGGCCTCTGCAGCCAAGACCCTGACCATCACGGCCGGCAACGGGTCGCCCACCCAGCACGTGCTGGCGGTGACCACCCCCGGCACCAACGGCGACTGCACGCTCTCGGCCGCCAATGCCACCGGCACGGTCACCTACACCCCGGATGCGGGATACACGGGTGCTGACAGCTGCGTCCTGACCCTCACCGACGGTGACGGCGATACCGACACGGCAACCATCAGCATCACGGTCAATGCCGCCGACGACATCAGACTGCCGGGTGGCAGCAGCTCCATGGATCTCTGGAGCCTCTCGCTGCTGGGCAGCCTGCCGCTGCTGATGCGCCGCCGCCGGCGCAGCTGATACCGGCTGACACGAGTGCCGTAAAAAACCCCGCTTCGGCGGGGTTTTTTTTCTAAAAGGTGCCAGATTTATTTTCTTTGCCCTGCAGGAGCCGCTCCTAACCCAGTGCCGGGAACAACTGCATCAGGCCGTCGGCCATGATCTCCACGGCCAGCGCGGCCAGGATCAGGCCCATCAGACGCGTCATGACGTTGATGCCGGTGCGCCCGAGCAGGCGGGCGATGCGGCCCGAAGCCAGAAAGGCCAGGTACACGGCGATGCCAACCACCAGTCCGTAGCCGACCAGTATCGCCAGCTCCCACCAGTACCGCGTGCGCTCGGCATAGATCACCATCGTCGAGATGGTCGCCGGGCCGGTGAGCAGCGGAATGGTCAGCGGCACCACGGCGATGCTCGATCCGGCATCGAGTTTCTCTTCGCCTTCACTCATGTCGGTCGGCCTGGTTTCAGCTGGCTGCGCGTTCAGCATCTGCAGGGCGCTGATCAGCAGCAGCAGCCCGCCACCGACTTGGAAGGATGCGATCGAGATGCCGAAGAACTCGATGATCCGCAAACCCGCGAGAGCGCTGAGCGCAATCACCAGGAACGCCGTCAGGGCGCTGACACGCATGGTGTGCGCGCGCTGTGCGTGATTCAGGCCATGCGTGAAGTGGATGAAGAACGGCACGACGCCGATCGGATTGACGATCGCCAGCAGGGCGATCAGGGGTTTCATCAGGTCCATGTGGCCGAGTATAGGCCGCGAATTGGCCCGGGAGGCTGCCGGCTCAGAGGTAGGGTGACAGGAGGTATGCAGCCGAATCCCGCAGGCGCACCGCCACCGGGCGCCCCGTCAGTTCTTCGCGCGTCACGGGGGCACTCTCCGCTACCACCGCATCGACATGCGCGCGCAGTTCGGCATTGAGCTGCGCCGAGAAGACCTCGATGCCCAGTTCGAAATTCAGCCGCAGACTGCGCGGATCCAGATTGGCCGATCCGATCAGGCTGTAGCCCTCGTCCACGCACAGCAGCTTTGAATGGCAGAACGGCGCCGGCTGGTAATACACCTCGACACCCCAGCCGAGCAACTCGGTGAGCACATTGCGATGCGCCCAGTGCATATAGAAGAGATTGTTCTTCCCGGGCAGCACGATACGTACCCGGACGCCACGCAAGGCTGCCGACTGCAGGGAGGCGATCAAACCGCGGCTGGGCAGGAAATACGGCGTCATGATGTCGACCGCCGAGCCCGCAGCACTGACCGCGGTCTGTATGGTGAGCGCCAGCGCATCCATTTCATCATCCGGGCCATCGGGAATGACCCGGCAACAGGCATCTCCCTGTGGCCCGGTCGGGGGCAACGACTGATGGGCCGCTGACATGCCCGTGGCAAACCGCCAGTCGGCGAAGAAAACGCTGGAGAGATCCGCCACCACCGGCCCGGCCAGACTGAAGTGCACATCGGTCACCCGGCGCGGGCCGTCTGCACCCGCCGTCTGGTCGTCGCTGATGTTCATGCCACCGGCATAGGCAAGGTGGTGATCGACGATCAGCAGCTTGCGGTGATTGCGCAGGTTGACATGAATGCTCGGCGGCAACAGCTTGAGCGGCAGGAATCGTGCGACGGGAACGCCACGTTTGCGGAGCAGCGCCGAGGGACTGCGGCGCGAGTACAACTCGCCCACACCATCGACCAGCACCATCACGCTCACACCGCGCGCCACGGCCCCGACCAGCGCATCGACGAACTCGCGCCCGACATGGTCAACCTTGAAGATGTAGGTGGAGAGCAGCACCCGTTCCCGCGCTGCACGGATCGAGGCCAGCATGGCTGCATAGGCCTGTTCGCCGTTGTGCAAGACGCCTACCGAGTTGCCGGTTGACAGCGGGCGTCCCGTGACCCTCTGGCCAATCTGCTCCAGGCCATATACGCCCTGATCAGACAACCGGAAGTGCGGCACGCGGGCCTCGTAGTCGATAGCCAGAAACCTGTGCCGGATGCCGCGCGCCCGGCTGCGCACGCGGTTGATGCCAAACAGGAAATAGGCCACTGGCCCGGCAAACGGCAGGAACACGCAGGCCATGATCCAGCCCATCGCACTGCGCGGATCGCGCTTGTACAGCAGCACGTGATACACGCTGTAGCATGCAGGCGCGGCATAGAGCAGCGCCAGCAGATGGAGCGGAACCGAAGTCAGCATCTCAGCACCTGGCCCGGGCCGGAATGCCGTCAGGACCGATCAGGCGGCCCGCGCAAGGCGCGCTGCAGCACACCCGGCCCCAGTGCGCCAGACAGTTCTTTGACCGCCACAAACGGCAGCAGCACCATCAGCATGAGCAGGCTGCTGACCGCCATCTCCGGCAACCGGCTGCCGAACTCCGCCATCGTCTGCGCGAAGGAGTGGCCGTGAAACCAACCGGTTAGCAGTTCTTCCACGATACTCAGAACGACCAGCAGCAGGAGCAGCATTACCGACTTGCGGAAGATCAGCCGCAGGAGGGTTCCGGCCGAGCCTCTGTCACCAACCCCGACCGCCTTGCCGATCAGCAGGAACTTGCCAAGTATCAGCGCCTTGACGGCTGCAATCCCGAACGGGACGAAGCGCAGGCCTGCCGCATCCAGAATCGCAGCCTTGTACAGCAGCAGCACGGTGAAGCAGATATACAGATAGACAAAGATGATGGCGTACTCACGCATTTCCTCACGCAGCCTGGCCCGTACGGAGTGCTCGGCGACCTTGCTGTCAGTGGTCTTGTCCTGCATTGCGCTACCCCCCCTGCATCAGGCTCACTCGGCCTTGCCGGCGAGTATAGGAGATGGCTGCCTCAGGTGTTTTAATCGTGCCGGTGAAACCGCTGTTCAAATGGCTGCTGGCCGGCCTTGCGACACTGCTGCTTGCGGGTGCTGCCCTGGTCACGGCAGTGATTGTTCTGGTCGATGCGGAGCAGTACCAGGCCCTTGTCATCGAGCAGGTTCGGCAGAGAACCGGTCGGGACCTGCAACTCGGTGGCGCCGCGGGGCTGGATCTGCTCCCCTGCTGTGCGGTCCGCATCGACAAGGCCACCCTTGGCAATCCGCCCGGCTTTCCTGCCGGGCCCTTTCTGCACATTGACTCCGTCCGGCTGGCGGTACGCCTCTGGCCCTTGCTGACACGTCGTAGCGTGGAGATCGGCTCCGTCACGGTGGATGGCCTGCAGGCAGATCTGCTCGTGCGCCGGGACGGCAGCGACAACTGGAGCTTCGGCGGTGATGAGGCAAGCGGACCGGATACGGCCAGCGGAGCGAAAGACAGCGCGGACTTCTCCGTTGCATCCATCGAGCTGAAAAATGCCACGCTGAGCTATACCGACGAAGCCGATGGCAGCCGTTATCGCATCGAGCAGCTCAACGCCCGCACCGGGCCGATCCGCGGCAACGCGCCCTTCGACCTGCAGTTTGAGCTCCGGATATACGCAAACGCACTGCCGGACGACGGCATGCAGGCGGAACTCAGGCTGAAAGACCTGGCCTTTGACCCGGATTCATCCACCGCTACGGTGGGTGCGCTGACCGGCACGACTGAACTGGCTGGCGTCCCGCTCGACATCGATGGCCGCGGCAGTTTTGGCAAGACCACCCGGCTCGCAGGCACCTTGCGCTTTGCCGCCTTTTCACCCCGCGATCTGCTGGCCCGCCTTGAGCAGGAACTGCCGGTTACAGCGGATCCTCAGGTGCTGAAGCAGCTCTCGGGCAGCAGCGAGTGGTTCTACGAAGACCGGGCAGCGGGGCTCAGGAGGCTGGAGCTCAAGCTCGATGACTCGCGCATCAGCGGCGAACTCTCGCGTGAACTGCCGCCCGGAAACAGCACGCTCACGCCGCGTACCCGCTTCGCCCTGCAAGTCGACCAGCTGGATCTTGATCGCTACCTGGCTCCGGAGCCGGACGAGGCTTCCGGCGGCGAGAATGTCCCGGCACGCTCATCGGCGGATTCATCCGGTCCGCCAGACATGCTGCGTGAACTCAACCTGGAAGGACGTATGCGTATCGGCCAGCTCAGGTTCGACGGTCTGAAGCTCGGCGACACCGACATCAGCGTCAGCGCGGCCGGAGGGCAGATCAGACTGAACCCGATCAGCGCCCGGCTCTACGGCGGCGAGGCGCAGGGCCAGGTCCGGCTGGACGCATCGGCTGATCCCCTGCGCATGGAGATGGACCAGAAGCTGGTCGAGGTCGATATGGGCGCACTGCTGAGGGACTTCGCCGATGTCGGAAACCTGGGCGGCACGATGAACTTCAGGCTGAAGGGCTCGTCGTCCGGCAACTCCGGCGATGCACTGATGCGCAACCTCGCCGCCGACCTGTCCTTCTCGATGGACAAGGGCGTCTACCGCGGCATGGATGTCTGGTACGAGATCCGGCGCGCCCACGCCCTACTCAAGCGCAGCACGCCACCGGTACGCACGGGCGCAGAAGAGACACCCATCGATTCCTTGCAGCTGAGTGGCAGACTGCAGAACGGCACACTGAATACCGACTCGCTTGTCGCGCAGATACCGTTCCTGCGGGTTTCCGGCAAGGCTGCGGTAGAGGTGGAGGCCAGGACCGTGAAGAGCGAGCTTGAAGCGCTGGTCCACGAAAAGCCCGTATTCGACGATGGCAGCAGCCTGCCCGAACTCGAGAACATGCGCATCCCGTTCACGCTGAGCGGCCCGGTGGCAGATCCGAAGGTGCGGGTGGATCTGAGCCGGATGGTGAAGGGCGCAGCCACCGAAGCACTGAAGGACACCGTGCGGAAGAAACTGTTTGACCGCCTGGGTATCGGCGACGCCCCCGAGGAACCGGACACGCCGGCCAGTGACGCCCCCGCCGACGGCGAGCAGGCAGCGCCGCCGCCCGAAAAGGATCCGCTGAAGAACGCCCTCGACCGCCTGCTCAGGCGCTGAGTCCGGGACTCAGGCCGACTGCTTCTTCTTTTTGAAGCGATCCATGAACTCGGGCGTCATGCCCTGTTCGGCAGCAAACTGGTTGAGGCGCGCATGGCTGACCTTTTCGTCACCTTTGGCACGCGCGTATTCCTCGGTCTGCGTGGTGACCATGGTGCGCACCATGGGCGGAATCTTCATCAGCGCCTGCAGGGCATCCGAATCCCAGGTCATGCCCAGCTTGATCTCGCTGCCCTTGAAGGCATCCGGCGGCTCACCAAGCACGTGCTTGGTGATGTGGCCAAGTTCCGTATGAAAGTAATCCTGCCGGTCTTCGTCGCCGAGACCGATCGGCAGGTTCATCCGGCGAATGCGCTCCTCGCGGCCCATCTCGATCAGCTCTTCATCGAACACCAGCGCCTTGATCTTCGCGATGACGATGCCGCTGCTCTTTTCCAGCTTGACGATCTCCTCGGCCTCACACTCGGCGATCTGCGGGCACTCCTTGATGGACGGCGGCTTGACGTGCAGCGAGGGAATCATCGTGAAGCGCGTATGCTCGAGTTCGTTGACGCCCTCCGGATAGAAGCGCGCGGTTTCCATCATGTCGTCCAGGTAGTCGGCGCTCGGGCAATTGACCACGAACTCCTTCGTCTCGCAGATATTCTGGAAGGTGTGGGAACCCTGCCGGAAACCGATGATCATGCGCGGGTTCTTCGCCATCACGTCGTACTGCATGATGTGCGAATAAGGTGCCGCATTTATTTTCCCGTTCTTGTCGAGACTGGTGATGATGGTGATCAGCTTCGGAAACAGCCAGACATCCGAGTACCAGAACGGACGGATCTTTGCTTCCTTCTTCATGGCAGACCTCCCTGACTGAAAACCGAGCTTAGGAGCGAACGCTCCGCGCGGTTGTAACAAACTGTAACCATGCGGCGCTGGCGCCACCAAGTCGGCCATACTCCCGCCCGGCATTCCACACGATTGCACGGCCACAGGGGCATTTCCAGTGAATGACAGGACAGCAACCGACAGCCGGTCCGGCTATCGGCTCGGCCCGCTGCAGTTTGCCGATGGCATGAGCGGCCTCAACGCCTGGACCTACCTGTATGTCTCGCTGACGATCATGCCGGTCATCAGCTTCCTGAGCTTCTCCCAGCCCTATGTACTGACCGAGATCATCGGCATTCCGCCGGAGCGGCATGGGCAGGTGACAGGCCTGCTCATGACGATCCACGAGGTGGTGGTACTGGCCCTGATCAGTTTTGCCGGCGGCCTGTCTGACCGGGTCGGACGCCGGCCGATCTTTGCTGCGGGCACGCTGATCACCGCAATCGGCTTTGCCCTTTACGGGCTCGCCCACAGCATCACCGACCTGTACGTCGGGCGCTTCGTGTATGCCATCGGCCTGGCCTTTGCCGGTGTGATGATGGCGGTTACCGCCGCCGACTATCCGGCCGAAGGATCGCGCGGCAAGCTGGCCGGTGCCTCCGGCGTGCTGAATGGCCTCGGCATCGGCCTTGCCACCCTGATGTTTGCCACCCTGCCCGGCATCTTCCAGGCCCAGGGCATGAGCAGTGCCGATGCCGGCCGCTACATGCTGTTCGTCATGGCCGGCTTTGCCGCCCTCACTGCCCTGGTCATGCAGCTCGGCCTGAAACGTGGCACGCCGACCGGCACCAGTTCCCGCATCCCGCTGCGCCGGGTGCTGCAGATCGGCCTGCGCCAGGGCTTCGAGAACCCGCGCCTGATGGTCTGCTATGCCGGGTCATTCATCTCCCGCGCCGATCTCACGCTGGTCGCAACCTTCGTCTCGCTCTGGCTGCAGCGCGTTGGCCGCGATGAGGGGCTGGATGGCCCCGAAGCGCTGGCGAGAGCAGCCCTGATGTTTGCCCTGATCCAGGGTTCGGCGCTGGTCTGGGCGCCGGTAGCCGGCTTTCTGATCGATCGCTATCACCGCCTGGCCTGTGTGGTGGCTGCCCTGCTGCTCGGTGCCGTCGGCTACACGCTGCTCGGCCTGCAGGATCAGCCCTTTTCGCCACTCGGATACCTGGGCGGCGTGGGGCAGATGAGCGTGATCCTGTCGGTCACCGGACTGCTGGGCCAGGAAACGCCGCTGGATGTGCGCGGCTCGGTGATCGGCCTCGCCGGCCTGTGCGGTTCGCTCGGCATCCTCGTCACCAGCGTGGCCGGCGGCTTCCTGTTCGACCACTGGCGCATTTCCGGCCCGATCATCCTGGTTGGCGGCGCCAATCTGCTCGCCTTCTTCTTCGCGCTCAAGGTCTGGCTGGCCGATGGCCGGCCGATGAAATTCAATCCCGGCGAAGCGCGCTCGGCAGACACGGCCGGAATGGGCATGCACTGAGGGTGGCCTGACCCCTGCCCCGAAGCGGGCGGTCAGTCAGGCAGGAGGCGGACGATCTGCGAGCCGGCCGCATTCTCCAGCAGG
>JAHDYN010000465.1 GCA_023383735.1 Gammaproteobacteria bacterium
CCGGCTGGAACGCCTATACCGATTTCTTCGTGACCATAGCCGTCGTGATCGACCCCAACCGGCGCGACAATGCCGCGCTGAGCTTTCTGTCCACGGGCAACTACAAGAAAGCGCTGATGGCCCCCGAATGGCAGCCGCTCACCGACGCCGACCCGCCCTGGGAGCCGGCCAGCGACTATGAGTTGCTGGAGGCCAATCCCGGTGACGTGGTGTTCTTCGATTCGTATGTGCCGCACGGCTCGCCGGCCAACACCAGCAACGCGCCCCGCCGCAACATCTACCTGACCTTCAACCGGAAGTCGGCGGGCGATCTGCGCATGCGCTACTACCACGACAAGTGGAAGAGCTATCCGCCGAACAAGCCCGGACAGGGGCGCAGCGTGGGCAGCTACCGCGTCTGACCGACGTACCGCCTATTCGGGCGGCAGCAGGATCTGGTGGTCGGTGCTGAACTGGTAGTCGCGGAAGATGTGCTCGGCATCCAGCAGCTGGTAGCTGCCATCCGGCAAGCGACGCGTGGTGTCCTTGAGCCGGTAGGTGTAGTGGCCGCAGGTCCAGCAGTCGAAATTGCGCATGTGCGTGCACAGGCAGGTCTTGTCCATGACCCGGAACTTCTCGTCGTTCGGATGCTTGTCCAGTTCGCGGTTGTAGGCATCGACGTAGGCGCAATTGCCTGAACCGTCCAGCAGGTATCCGTAGGCTTCGCAGTTCGGGCGGATATCCGAACCGATGGCCGGGCTGCTCTTGAGCATGCGCATCGGATAGCCGGTGGGCGAAATCAGGTTGACCTCGATATCGCTCTCGTTGGCCTTCAGGTATTCCTGCTGCACCTTCTCCGGGAGGCCGCATTCGCGGGCGATGGTGAAGCGCGTGGCCACCTGCACGGCCGCGGCGCCGTTCTCCAGATACTCCACGGCATCGCTGCCCGTGAAGATGCCGCCGGCAGCGATCACCGGGATATCCAGGCTCTCCTGTTTCAGGTACTGGATAACCTCGGCGACGATGGTCTTCAGGTCATAGTCCGCCCAGTCCAGGCCAAAGCCGAGATGGCCGCCGGCCAGCGGCCCTTCGACGATGACGAAATCCGGCAGGCGGTTGAGGCGCGCGCTCTTGCGCAGAAACAGGATCAGCGCACGCAGCGACGAGACGATGATGCCGAGCTTCACATCGCGGAAACGCGGGTGGTCTTCGATCAGCGCCATCGAGCCCAGGTGCAGGCCGGCGCTGAGCGTCACGCCATCGATACCGGCATCCAGCGCAGCGGTCAACCGCACGCGCAGCGTATCGCGCGGGTTGCCCATGGTGAGTTTTTCCATGGTGTTGATGAACACCATGCCCTCGCCGCGCTTGGCTTCCATGGTGCGGCCCACGTGCAGCCTGGTCGCCTCGGCCAGTCGCTCCAGGTCGAACTTGACCGGCGACTTGTCGCGGCTGGCAACGTTGTATTTGTATTTCTTCTGCTTTTCCTTGACGAAGCCGGTCTTGAAACGCCGGTCGGACACCGTGGGCACCATGGCATCGGAAATATGCCCGATGCCGCCCATCCGGGCGGCAACCAGTGAAAGTTCGGCAGTGGAGATATCCACACCCATGCCGCCGGTGATGATCGGCACGAACTCCTTTTTGCCGAATCTCAACCGGAAATCGTCAA
>JAHDYN010000466.1 GCA_023383735.1 Gammaproteobacteria bacterium
ATGAATCGTTTCATGTCACGCGGATCCGTGATCAGGATGTTGTGGCCACCGACATCGAGGTAGGCGAGACAGTTACAGGTCAGCGCATAGACGTGGTAGAGCGGCAGCGGCGTGATGACGATCTCTTCGCCGTACGCCATGTCCGTATACCAGCTGTTGATCTGCCGCACGTTGGCCAGCAGGTTGCCGTGCGTGAGCATCGCGCCACGCGAGCGGCCGGTCGTGCCGCCCGTGTACTGCAGGCAGGCCAGGTCATCGGCGGCAAGTGCAGCCGGCGGACGGCAGTCGGCCGGATTCCGTGCCATCACATCGGACCACGCTGCCGCACCCGGCACCGATCCACCACCCATGCGCCGCAGATAACGCACCACGAAGTTCACGAGCGGACCGCGAAATGCGCCGAGCAGGTCGCCGATACCGGTGACCAGCACATGCTGCACGGTGGTGTGCGCCGCGATCTCGTTGAAGGTATCGGCGCTCTGCGTGAGCACCACCAGGACTTTCGCGCCGCTGTCATTCAGCTGATGCTCGAGTTCGTTGGCGGTGTACAGCGGGTTGACGTTGACCACCACCAGGCCGGCACGCCAGATGCCGAACAGCGCCACCGGATACTGCAGCACGTTCGGCAACATGATGGCGACGCGGTCGCCGGGTGCGACACCCGGCAGGCTCTGCAGCCAGGCCGCAAAGCGGCGGGTCAGTGCGTCGAACTCCGCGTAGTCGAGGGTCCGGCCCAGGTTGCTGAATGCCGGCCTCCGCGCGTAGCGGGCACAGGCCCGGTCGAGCATGCCGACCAGCGAGTCGCCGGGATCGAGCTCGATGTCGGCCGGGACACCCGGCGGATACTCCTTCAGCCAGATCCTGTCATCCACCATGCTGCCACCTGCCGCAAAAAACCCGGCCCATGTTACCGCCCCCGGCCAGCGGCAGTGAAATGCAGCATGCCGGTTCGAGCCGGCACGAAACGTGGCGGCGCGGGGCCATTCCTGATACGGTTGCCGCGCGCTGCCAGCGGCACCCGCAGCCCTGCGCAACGCCCGTGAACAGCCACCGAAGGGCGCCCAGTGACCCGATCCCGCATCCCGCATTTCTACAAGATGAGCGTTGCCGAGCGTGTGCGCGCCGTGCACGAGCGCGGCCTGCTCAGCGACGCCGATTTCGACCGCCTGTCGAGCGGCCGGACCACACTCGACCTGCAGGCCGCCGACAAGATGATCGAGAACGTCATCGGCGTACTCGGCATCCCGATCGGCCTCGGCCTGAACTTCCTGATCAACGGCAAGGACTACGTGGTGCCGATGGCGGTCGAGGAACCCTCGATCGTCGCTGCCATCAGCGCAACCGCCAAGCTGGCGCGCGAATCCGGCGGCTTTGCCACCACCTCGACCCCGCCGATCCTGATCGGCCAGATCCAGGTCATCGATGTGCCCGACCTGCCTGCGGCGCATGCCGCGGTACTCGAACGCAAGCAGGAAATCCTCGACCTGGCCAACAGCCTCCATCCGCGCATGGTGGCGCGCGGCGGCGGCGCCGTGGACCTGGAGGTGCGCTCATACCCGCTGCGCTCGATGCCCGGCGAGATGCTGGTCGTGCACCTGCTCGTCGATACCCGCGACGCGATGGGCGCCAATCTCGTCAACGGCAT
>JAHDYN010000020.1 GCA_023383735.1 Gammaproteobacteria bacterium
TGACCGAGCCGCCGGGGTTCATGAACTCTGCCTTGCCCAGGATCTCGCAGCCGGTGGCAGCCGAGAAATGATTGAGGCGGATCAGCGGGGTGTTGCCGATGCAGTCCACAAGCGGGCCAAAGGCCGGTCTGGTCATGTCCATGCGTTTCACGGGTCGGGGGGATGGGCAGCTGATTTCAGTTGTCGAGGGCTGCAAGCTGTTCCGCCTGGTACTCATTGATCAAGGGCTCGATGACCTGGTCGAGGTCGCCTTCCAGGATGACATCGAGCTTGTAGAGCGTCAGGTTGATGCGGTGGTCGGTGACGCGACTCTGCGCGTAGTTGTAGGTCCGGATGCGCTCGGAACGGTCGCCGGTACCGACCTGGCTCTTGCGCCGCTCGGCCTGTTCGCTGTGTTGCTTGCGCAGGGCAGCGTCGAGCAGCCGCGCCTTCAGCAGGGCCAGTGCCCGGGCGCGGTTCTTGTGCTGCGAACGCTCGTCCTGGCATTCCACGACCAGGCCTGAAGGCAGGTGCGTGATGCGCACCGCCGAGTCGGTCTTGTTGACGTGCTGCCCCCCTGCGCCGGAGGCCCGGTAGGTATCGATGCGCAACTCCGCCGGGTTGATCGCTATCGTATCGATCTCCTCCGGCTCGGGCAGTACGGCAACCGTGCAGGTGGAGGTATGGACCCGGCCCTGCGCCTCGGTTTCCGGGACGCGCTGTACGCGATGGGCGCCGGACTCGAACTTGAGCCGCGAATAGGCGCCGTGACCGATCACCCGGCCGATGATTTCCTTGTAGCCACCGTGTTCGCCGGCGCTGGAGTGCACGATCTCGATCTGCCAGCCGCGGGATTCGGCATATTTCGAATACATGCGGAAGAGGTCGCCCGCGAATATCGCTGCTTCGTCACCGCCGGCCGCGGCACGGATTTCCAGGTAGATATTGCTGTCGTCGTAGGGGTCCCTGGCGATCAGCTGCAACCTGACCTGGGACTCGATGGCCTCGAGTTCGCTCTTCGTGCGCGCGAGTTCTTCCTGGCCCAGGCGGCGCAACTCCGCATCGCTGTCGTCGAGCATGCTCATCGCCGCCGCCTGATCGGCTTCGATCCTGCGCCAGGCCCGGAACAGGGTCACCACGGGTGCGATCTGCGCGTATTCCCGGGACAGGTCACGGAAGCGTGCCTGGTCGCCGAGTATCTGCGGATCGGTCAGCAGGCCGCCCAGTTCCTCGGAGCGGGCAGCGAGTTTCTCGAGTTTTCCGACGATGGAGGCCTGCATTACGGCTATTATCTCTGCTGTGAAGCATCGCGCTGACCCACAAGATTACCGCATTGCTCCGGTTGTCCTGCTACTTGCGTTGTCGGTTCTGACAAATGCAGTTGCTGCTGATGCCGGATCGGTTGCTGCCGTGGTACCCGAAGGACCGGAGTACCACATGGAGCTGGCCGAGCAGGCCTTGCAGGACAGGGATCTGGTCAAGGCGGCCAGCGAGTTCACGCTTGCCGCAGAACTCAGCGATGACCCGGTACTGGCAGAGCGGGCGAGCCAGTTCACGATGGGTGTGGGCTTTGATGCGCTGGCTGAACGTGCGGCGGGGCGCTGGGCCGTGCTCGCCCCCGACAGCCAGATGGCGCACGCGATTCTCGGCCGCCTTCGCCTGCGACGGCATGCAGTCGATGCCGCAGCGGCCAGTTTCGAGCTGGCGCTCGGTTCGGCCGAGCCGCGCCGCGACGAGATTTATCTGGCGCTGGCCAGCGATCTGGCTACCGAGGATGACGCACGGCTGGTGACCCGGCTCTTCGCGCGTCTGGCCGCGAAGGACCCAATGGCACCGGGCCTGCAGCTGGCGCTCGGCACGGCGGCACTGCGTGCGCAGAACTTCGAGCTCGCGCTGGCAGCTGCTGAACGTGCGGCTGAGGACGCGCCGGGCTGGGCCGAGCCGCAATTGCTGGCGGCGCGCACGCTGATCGCGGCCGGACGCACCGATGAAGGCCTCGAGCGTGCCAGCGTATTGGTGGCGGAGGAGGAGAGTCCGCTTTCCGAACTCGCCTATGCGCGCATGCTGGCCGATGCCGGCCGGAGCGATGAGGCGCGCACTGCATTGGATGGGCTGGTTTCACGTTACGGCGAGCGTGCCGAAATCGACCGTACCCTGGCATTCATTGATCTGGCTGCCGGCGAACTCGACGCTGCGGATCAGCGCTTTGAGGCCCTGGAAGCCGCCGGCCAGGAGCGATTCGAGGCCTTCTATTACCGTGCGCTGATTGCCGTGCAGAAGGGTGATGCCGAAACGGCGCGCCGTTACTACCAGCGGATCAGTTCCGGATCCTATCTGGTGCCTGCCCAGCTCGCCATTGCCGAAACCTTCAGGCGCGAGGATGACTTCGACAGCGCGATCGCGAGTCTCTCGGCCTTTGCCGAGGATCACCCGGCACAGGCCTACGAGGTATTTCGCTTCAAGGCCGAGTTGCTGCAGCTTGCAGGGCGTCAAGCCGAGGCGCTCGCGGTGTACGACACGGCGCTCGATTACAAACCCGCCTCAATCGACATGCTGCTCTCGCGCAGTGCCTTGCTGGAGCAGCTCGATCGGGTCGACGCTGCGCTTGCCGACCTGGAGCGCGCAGCGCAGATCGCGCCCGACGATGCCATGGTGCTCAATGCCTATGGCTATATTCTCGCCAATCGCAAGCACGAGGGGCGCAAGGCATGGGTTTATCTGCGGCGTGCGATCGAGTTGCTGCCGGATAACCCGCCGATTCTCGACAGTGTCGGCTGGGCCCTGTTCCGGATGGGCCGGCATGAGGAGGCACGCAGCTATCTCGAGGAAGCGTATGCGCTTTTGCAGGATCCGGAACTGGCGAGCCACCTGGCCGAGATCTACTGGACGCTGGGCGAGCGTGAACGGGCCCGCGAACTCATGACGGCAACGCTGGAGAAGTGGCCTGACAGCAAGCCGGCGCTGCAGACGGCGGCATGGCTGCTGCATTGATCGTGTGCGGCGTGCGGCGGGAACGCCTGGCGACCCTGCGGTTGCTGTTCTGGCTCCTGCCGCTGCTGGCCGGCTGCGCGACACAACGGCCGGCGACGCCCGACCATGCCGAATCTGCAGCTGCCAGGCAGGCCCATCTGCTCGGACTGGCCCACTGGGAAGCGCGCGGGCGTGTCGCCATCAAGTCCGCCGATACCGGCGGACAGGGCAGTCTCCAGTGGCAGCAGACCGGATCGGTGGCGCGCATCCGCCTGAGCGGGCCGTTTGGGGCCGGCGCCTATGAAATCAACTGGATGCCGGGACAGATCACCGTGCTCTCACGTGGTGCCGAAGCGGCGCTCGAATATGTCGGACCAGACGCAGCGGAGCGCTTCCTGGCCGAGCAGGTGGGCTGGTCTTTCCCCGTGACCAGCATACGGTACTGGCTGCTCGGCCTGGCTGATCCCGGTGCGCCCGCAGCGACGCAGTCGGATGCGTGGGGGCGGCTCCTGGAGCTGCAGCAAGCCGGCTGGGTGGTGCGCTATGAAGACTATGCGCAGAGTGCTGCCACGTGGCTGCCGCGCAAACTCGTGATCGAGCGGGAACAGCTGCGCTTGCGCTTTGTGATCGACAAGTGGCTGCTCTGATGCTGCCCCTCAACGCCGTGAAGGCGTAAGATTGCGCCCCGGCGTGCGCCGATGCGATCTTGGGGCGTAGCCAAGTGGTAAGGCAGCGGGTTTTGATCCCGCCATCCGCAGGTTCGAATCCTGCCGCCCCAGCCAGCATCAGATGAATACAGAGAATCCTATGGAACTGCCCAATATTTCGATCCTGGCCGGCAATGCCAACCCGGAACTGGCCCAGCGTATTGCGCGGCACCTGAAGCAGCCGCTCGGCCGCGTGCAGGTCGGCAAGTTCAGCGACGGCGAAGTGCTGGTCGAGGTTTACGAGAACGTGCGCGGGCGCGACGTGTTCCTGGTGCAGTCCACCTGTCCGCCCGTGAATGACAACCTGATTGAGCTGCTGGTGCTCGCAGATGCCTGCCGGCGCGCTTCGGCGGCCAGCATCACGGCTGTCATTCCCTATTTCGGCTACGCCCGCCAGGATCGGCGCCCGCGTGCAGCGCGCGTGCCGATCACGGCCAGCATGGTTGCGCGGATGATTTCCGAGTCCGGCATCAAGCACGTGCTCACAGTCGATCTGCATGCCGACCAGATCCAGGGTTTCTTTTCCATCCCGGTCGACAACGTCTACTCATCGCCGGTACTGCTCGGCGACCTGTGGCGCTGCAAGTACGAGAAGATGGTCATCGTCTCGCCGGACGTCGGCGGCGTGGTCCGGGCCCGGGCGATCGCCAAGCGCATGGACGATGCCGAGCTGGCCATCATCGACAAGCGCCGGCCGCGTGCGAACGTGTCCGAGGTGATGAATATCATCGGTGAGGTCGAGGACAAGGTCTGCGTGCTCATCGATGACATGGTGGATACCGCAGGTACGCTGTGCCATGCCGCCGCGGCACTCAAGGATCATGGCGCCAGCCGCGTGGTTGCTTATGTCACACACGCGGTACTTTCCGGGCCGGCTGTCGACCGCATCGCCGCGTCGGGGCTCGACGAACTGGTGGTTACCGACACCAGTCCGCTGTCGGCTCCGGCCATTGCCACCGGCCGTATCCGGCAGCTCAGCGTGGCCGAGCTGCTCGGCGAAACCATGCGCCGCATCAGCCAGGCCGAGTCAGTCAGCTCCATGTATCTGGACTGACCGCCGCCCCGGGGAGCGCTTTCGGCGCCGCCTGCCGTGCTATGATCCGCGCCCCTTCCGTCGGGGCTCCCTGGTCGCAGGGGGGCTTTTTCATCGCGGATGGTCAACCAGGAGAACAATGACATGGCACATCAATTCACCATCGCCGCGGAAAGCCGGCGTGATGCAGGGAAAGGTGCGAGCCGCCGCCTGCGTCGCGAGGGCAAGATCCCCGGCATCATGTACGGTGGCGGCGAAGCCCCCGTGGGTATCGCCTTCGACGCAAATGCCCTGCACCGGAGTCTGGCCGAAGAGGCGTTTCTGTCCAGCATTCTCAACGTCACGCTGGATGGCAAGACGGTACAGGCAATCGTCCGTGACTATCAGCCGCACCCCGCCCGCCGCGCCGTTCTGCACCTCGATCTCCAGCGCGTGGTGGCCACCGAAGAGCTGCGCATGATGGTACCGCTGCACTTCATCAACGAGGCCCTGTCCAAGGGCGTCAAGCTCGGTGGCGGTTCGGTATCGCGCCTCATGACCGAGGTCGAGATCAGCTGTCTGCCGAAGGATCTGCCGGAATACATCGAGGTCGATATCGAGCCGATGGAACTCAACGACATGCTGCATCTGCGCGACCTGAAGCTGCCCGAGGGCGTCAGGATCCCGGGCTTCGAGCCGCATACCGACAGCGACCTGCCCGTGGTACACCTGCATGTTCTGCATGTGGTCGTCGACGAACCGGCAGCCGAGGCGGCCGCTGCCACCGAGGCGGCTGCAGCACCTGCTGCAGGTGCCGAGAAGGCGGCCGACAAGGCCAAGACCGACAAGAAGTAGGCTGGATGCAGGCACCCGGAGGAACAGGCCAGTGCTGATCGTGGGGCTTGGCAATCCCGGTCCGAAGCATGCCGGGGACCGCCACAATGTCGGTTTCTGGCTGGCAGATCTTCTTGCTGCCCACATCGGCGCAAGCTTTTCGACCGCGCAGAAGCTGCAGGGCGAGGAGTGCCGTGGCCTGATCGCCGGGGTCCCGGTGCGCATCATCAAGCCTTCGACCTACATGAACCGCAGCGGGCAGTGTGTCCGGCGGACTCTCGACTACTACGACATTCCGATGGAACAGCTGCTGGTCGTGCACGATGAGCTCGACCTGCCGGCCGGCAGTGCGCGCCTCAAGCGTGGCGGCGGACATGGCGGGCACAATGGCCTGCGCGACATCCTTGCCAGTTGCGGTCCCGACTTCGTGCGCTTGCGCATCGGCATCGGGCATCCGGGCCACAAGGACCTGGTTACCGATTATGTGCTGCATGCGCCTGGCAAGCAGGAGCGCAGCGACATCGTCGAGGCGCTCACCGAGTCAGTCAAGGCTATCGAGCTGTACACGGCGCGCGGGCTCGACGCAGCCATGCAGCAGCTGCACTCGGCGCTGCCGCGCAGGAACGGCAGCACCGAGTATGGACCGGCAGGCTGAGGCATGCCGGCCTTGCGCCTGATGTTCCGCCCGGCCTCGTGTCGATGCGCAGTGCTCCTCGCCGGTTTGGTGCTGTTCCATGCAGTGCCTGCCGCCGACGCGCCCGTATATCGCGCGCAAGGGCTCGACCAACCAACCATCGATTTCGTGCTGGGCAATTTCGAGTTCGTGCTGTTGCACGAGCTGGCCCACGTCGTGATCGGCGAACTCGAGGTGCCGGTGCTCGGCCCCGAAGAGGATGCAGCGGATTATCTGGCTTCGACCGCGCTCCTGAATGCCACGCGCGGCGACCCGCTCAGCTACCAGCGAGCCAACAAGCGCTTGCTGGCTGCGGCTGAAGGGCTCAGGCTCTCGTGGCTTGCCGGCGCCGCTCGCGGCGGTGAGTTGCCGTACTGGAACAATCACTCGCTCAATATCCAGCGTTTCTACTCGATCGCCTGCCTGCTCTACGGCAACGATCCGGAGGCTTTTGCCGATCTGCCAGCGGCCATCGGCATGCCGGCCGCGCGGGCCGACAGCTGTACGGCGGAGTGGCAGAAGGCCGACCGCTCGTTCCACTGGCTGCTCGACAATTTCGGGCGCAAACCCGGCGAGGCCGCCGGTCCGCAGATCGGGATCTCCTACGCTGTGCCGGGGACCCTGGCCGCTGCCGGACTGCTGCGCGAAATACGCGCGGACGGCATGCTTGAACGGGTTGCCAATGCGATGCGGGAGCGGATCATCCTGCCGCGGGAGCTCGCCCTGCGCATGCGTTCCTGTGGTCGCCCGGAGGCGGCATGGCAGCCTGAACAGCGGGAACTCGTGCTCTGCTTCGAACTGCTGGATGCGCTGTATCAGTTGAGCGCCGGCCGGGATGCGGCGTTCAACCGTTCAGGAGGTGTGCAGCTGCTGCAGCTTCCAGCCATTGCCGGTACGCACCAGTGAGGCCGAGGCGCGACCGCTGCCGAAATCCATTTCGGGGCCTGATCGCGGCAACACATTGAAGATGAAGCTGACGGTCGCCAGGTCCTTGTCGACCTGTATGCCCAGTATGGACAGACGGAAACGTACCCTGGCCAGATCGGCCAGTTCACCCTTGAGGTGATTGTCGCGGTAGTCGGCCCAGCCCTGGTTGAGATGCTTGCCTTCGATCATCACAAAGCGCTCATCGGCCAGCACAAACGCTTCCGGTGCCGCGGCGTCGCCTGCAGTGAGCGCTGCGTGGTAGCCCGTGAGTACGGCAACCACTTCGGCTTCTGCGGGCGACAGCGCGCTTTCGGGAATCGGGTCTGGTGGTGCGGTGGCGGCGGGCGCATGGCCGCCGTCTGAGGCATCTGCCTCCGCGTGGGAGTGCTCCGCGCCTGACTCGTGGTCGTGCCCGCCGTCAGCAGCCTGGGGCAGGGCCATGACCCCAAGTCCGTGCCGATATACGAGGTCGGCACCGCGCAGCCCGGTTGCCGTCAGACCGGCCAGGCCGAGCAGCATGACCGCCGCGAAGCCCAGGCCGATGGCCTGGCCGCGATGTACCCGCCAGGTGTTCCAGAGCGCCAGCACCACGAACAGGGTTGCCGTTCCAAGTGCCCATAGCTTGTGGTTGTCCATGGCAAGATGAGCCGCGTCGTCATGGGCGACCGAGCCGGCCGCCTGGAAGCCTGCGACGACGGTCAGCATGGTCAGGGCTGCCCCCAGCCACAGGTTCCAGTTTGCGGTCGTTTCGATGCCGTGCAAGGAGTGGTTGCGGCCGGCAAAAGCAGGGATAAGGAACAGCAGTGCGGCTATGGTCAGCAGGGCAATCGTGAAGTGCACGAGGATCGGGTGCCAGTTGGGGATGATTTCAACCATGTCTGGATGTCCTGGGCGGTGAGGGGGCTCCTCTGCCAGACGGCCCCTGATTACGGCAGTGCGGCAGAGACGGGCGGAATGGCAGGCCGCGTGGCATGATCTGCTACGGTTGCCATCCTCGTGCAAGCGCTGTAATCGCGTCAACCAGAAGCACAAGCACCGGGATCATCATGAGAGTCCTTTTGACAGCTGTGTTGCTCTGCCTGCTTTCTGCCGCCGTGCTGGCGCAGCCGGCTGGTGGCCGCCCGCCGGGGCAGACTCCGCCGGATCGTTATCTGCTGATCCATGCCGGCACCCTGCTGGCGGTACCCGGCACCAGGCCGCAGACGAAGATGACGGTCGTGATCAGGAACGATCGTATCGCCGCGATCGAAAATGGCCATGTCACTGCCGTTGCCGATGCGACACCCGGCGCCGTGCTGCAGGTCATCGACCTGTCCGACCGCTTTGTCCTGCCCGGCCTGATGGACGCTCATGTGCATCTCTGGGACGAACCTTCGTTCTCGCGACATCGTGCGGAGCGGGGTGACCGCCACCCGTCGTGGCCGGGCAAGCCCGGGACCGGTGCGGAAGGAGCCGTCAACGCGATGATTTATGCGCGGCGGAATCTTGCTGCCGGATTCACGACAGTGCGCGACCTCGGTTCGGACGATCAGTCCGTATTCGCGGTGCGCAATGCGATCAACGCCGGAAGGATGATCGGCCCACGCATCCTGCTGGCCGGCTCGGCCATTGCGGTTACCGGTGGTCATGGCGATACGACACCCATGGACCGGACTGGCGACGGAGCCACGCGAATCGCTGACGGCACCTGTGATGGTCCGATGGAATGCCGGAAGGCTGTGCGCTACCAGTACAAGCTCGGCGCTGATGTCATCAAGTTCACTTCGACAGGCGGATTTGGTTCGAATACGGGACTGGAGCCGCAGCTCTTCCCGGACGAGATACAGGCGATCGTCGCCACAGCGCACCTGGTCGGCCTGAAAGCGGCAGCGCACGCCTACTCGCCGGTTGCCATCAAGGAAGCGGTCCGTGCCGGGGTCGATTCCATCGAGCATGGTTTTCTGCTCGACGACGAGGGCATCGCGATGATGAAGAAGGCGGGCACGTTCCTCGTCCCGACGCTGTCGGCGAGCTACCCGCCGCCGGTCTTCCGGATCCCTGATCCACCCTCCGTCAGGCTGAGGAACGAATACCGGGCTTTTGAGCGCGCCTATGCCGCGGGACTGAAGATCGCCTTCGGTACCGATGCGGGCACCTTCGCGCACGGTGACAATGCCAAGGAGTTCGAGCTGATGGTCGGTTTCGGCATGACGCCGATGGACGCCATCCGCTCGGCGACCGTCATGACGGCCGAGCTCTTCGGGATTTCCGCCGAGGCGGGTACCCTTGAGCCTGGCAAGATCGCTGATCTGGTCGCCGTGAAGGGCGACCCGCTGGCGAGCATCGCTGTGCTCAGGCGCATCGATTTCGTGATGAAAAGCGGCCATATCGCCAAGCAGGATGGCCGCATGACCGAGCCATTCAACTATCCTGCCGTAGTCGAGTAGACTGTTTCCATACGCTTTCAACAATGGAGTAGAACAACAATGTATTCCAGACAGCCATCTTCCGACCGCATCCTGGGCGCCGCCAGCCTGGCCGTAAGCCTGCTGCTCAGCGCCCCGCTGGCGTTGGCAGGGGGAGAAGCAGCTCCCGCTGCGGCCCCGGCAACGCAGTCCGGCACCGAGTTGCCGGTGCGGCTGATTCCCAATGTGCCGAAGAACGCAGAAGCCTATTACGGCCCGGACAACCTGCATGTGATTGCCCAGACGCAGGATCCTGCAGCGCTGAAGGCGGAAGGACGGGACAGCGGCGCGCTGACCTACACCTTTACCGATCAGGGTACCGACATTCGGCGCATCAACGACAAGGGCCAGGATGCCTGCTCGTATTTCTTCCCCGACGGCAAGCGGCTGATCTGGACCTCGACCAAAGACAACATGGACATGCCGATCGGCAACTGGTCCGACTCCAACAACTATCCGCAGGGCGCCGAGCTGTATATCTCGGATCTGGATGGCAAGAACGTCAAGCGCCTGACCAACAACAAGTACTACGAGGCGGAAGTCTCCGTGTCGCCCAATGGCGAGTGGATCGTGTTTGGCCGGCAGATCGACGGCAAGATGGATCTGTGGCGCATGCGTCCGGATGGCAGCGACGAGAAGCAGCTCACTTTCACGGACGACTGGCAGGAGGGCGCACCGTTCTATCTGCCGGACAACGAGACGATCCTGTACCGTGCCTGGAAGCGCAGCGAGTACGGCAAGGTCCGGCCGACACCCATGACCGTGTTCACCATCAAGAATGACGGCAGCGAGCAAACTGCGCGCACCTTCGACCACGACATGAACTGGGCGCCGTATCCGGCACCGGACGGCCGGCACTATGTCTTCGTGCGCATCGTCGAGAACAACAACTGGGAAGTTTTCCTGGGTGACCTGGCCGGCGGTGAACCGAAGCGCCTCACCTTCAACCCGGGTTTTGACGGCTTTCCCTCGCTGTCGCCGGATGGCAAGAAGATGCTGTTTGCGCGCAGCACGGGCGGTGGTTTCATGTCCAACCTCTACACGCACGTGATGGATGTCTCCTCGCTCAACATCGGGCCGGAAAACTGGAAGGGCGCTGTTCCGGCAATTACGCCGCCGAAGAAGCAGTAGCCGGTCCGGACAACAGCCAGGAGCTTCATGCAATGAGCGTCACTCGTTCGGGGTCGGGTGCGTGTCGCCTGCTGGCGACCGGCCTGGTCGCCAGTCTCGCACTGGGTGCGCCGCATGCGCTCCTGGCTGATCAGGCCGTGCTGCACATGGAAATCGGCGATCCCGGCCGCAAGGGCCGGGAGGTTCCGCTGGTGCTCGACGGCATTACCGATACCAGTACCGGCAGGCTGGTGACGCCGCAGGAGATGGCAAAGAAGCTTGCCGATACCGGGATCCTGTTCATCGGCGAGAACCATACCAACCAGGAATTCCATGACGTCCAGATGCGGACCATCCGCGCATTGCATGAAGCCGGACGTGAAGTGCTGATCGGCCTGGAGATGTTCCCCTATACCGAACAGGCCGTGCTCGACAACTGGAATGCCGGCCGTTACACGGAGAACGGCTTCGTGGAACTGGCCGGCTGGTATGACAACTGGGGCTACCACTGGAATTACTACCGGAACATCTTCGTTTACACGCGCGAGAAGGGCATCAACATGTATGCGGTGAACAGTCCCCGCGATGTGGTGAAGTCCGTGCGCGCCAAGGGCTTCGAGAATCTCTCGCCGGAAGAGGCGGCGCACCTGCCGCCGAAGCTCGCGACAGACAATGACGAGCACCGGCGCATGTATCGTGCTTTTTTTGACAAGGACGATGCGCTGCACATGAACGATGCGGCGCTCGACGGGCTCTACCGGGCGCAGACCATGTGGGATGCCACCATGGGCTGGAATGCCTTGCAGGCGCTCAGGCAGCATGGCGGGCCGAACGCCATCATGGTGGTGCTGATCGGTGCCGGCCATGTCACCTTCGGCCTGGGTTCCGAGCGGCAGATCGATCCTTACTACGACGGGCGCATCGCCTCGCTGATCCCGGTTACCGTGGTGGACGACGACAAGCAGCCGGTGAAGCAGCTCAGGGCCTCCTATGCCAACTTCGTCTGGGGCCTGCCGGAGGAAGTCGATACCGTCTACCCGAGCATCGGCATCTCCCTGATGGGTGCGCTGGGCAAGGATCCCGGCCAGATCATCCAGGTCAGCAAGAAGTCCGTCGCTGAACGGGCTGGCCTCAAGGTTGGTGATGTGCTGCTGAGTCTCGACGGGGCGTCTATCCCCTCGGAAAAGGTGCTACGCAGGCAGATGGCCGATTACCGCTGGGGCGACAGCGCGAAGGCCGTGATCCGCCGGGATGGTCGGGAGATGGCCCTGGATATCAATTTCCGGCGTGCGGCGCCCTGAGCGGTTCCAGGCCTTCAGTTTAGGTTCGCCAGTGCTTCGCGCGCCTCCTCGAGCCCGCGGTAATCGCTCTTCGACGCTGCTGCCCGCATGAGTTCCTGTCTGGCGCCTGCCTTGTTGTCGGTGCTGAGGTACGCCATGCCCAGGTGGTAGCGGATCTGCGCTGATTGCCCCGCACCGGCCACCGCACGCTCCAGCAGGCGCACCGCCTGAGCCGCATCGCCGTTGCGGTAGTGCGCCCAACCCAGCGTGTCGAGAAACGCCGGATCCGTGGATGACCCGAAGGGTGTCGCGAGTTGCAGGGCACGCTGCAGGCTTTCAGCGTCAGTCCGAT
>JAHDYN010000021.1 GCA_023383735.1 Gammaproteobacteria bacterium
GCGCGGTAGTGACCGTCATGGCAGGACATGACCTGCATGCCGCCGCCGTGGATGTAGTAGATGCAGGGCAGGACGTCCTGCGTGTCCGGGCGCACGAAGCGGATGTTGATGCGATTGCCATCGGGTTGCGAGACGACGGAGTGCTCATGCACGCTCAGTCCGGCAGAGGGTGCAACCGTCTCGTTGTCCATCGCGTCGAAAACACCCTTGAGGGTGATCGCCATCTGCCTGGCCGCAGCGCCGCTCATCTCGGCAAGCAGCTCTTCACGGCTGGCAACATCATGCGCTGCCTGCACGGTCATGTTGCCGAACCAGGCCTTGATGCGCGGATCGATGCGTGGGTCGCCGGCAAGCCTGGAAGCCATGGTCAGTTCCTTTCCAGCAGACGGCCGGATTCCGGAGCATTCTATCCATCCTGGCGAGCCACAGCCCACCGGGCCAGCCCTGTAGCCATGCCGCTGCCGGGCGTGTCCTATAATTTGCAGGGTATATCCATGAATCGCAGCAACGCCCCCGATGGCCAGACGTTCGCGCCAGAATTTCGGATTGACCCTCGGCTTCGCCGCCGGTGCCCTGGCGCTTTTCGTGCTGCTGTTGCCGGGTGATGAGGCGCTGCACGCGCACGGACCGATGAACAGCGGCCACGATGACATCGACTGCGAGTACTGCCATCGGCCGGCACCAGGCACCTTGCGTCAGCAACTTCAGGCCACTGTCCGCTCTCTGCTCGGCATGCGTCGCACGGTGGCAGATTTCGGACTGCAGCAGGCGGGAAACCGGGAATGTCTCGCCTGCCATGATTTTCCGGAAGAACGTCATCCGGTGTTCCGCTTCTTTGAGCCGCGCTTCCAGAAGGCCCGCGATGCGCTGCATCCCGAGTCCTGCGTATCCTGTCACCAGGAGCATCAGGGGGTGCGGGTCACGCTCGGGAGCATCGACTATTGCCGGCACTGCCATGAGGACACACGGCTGAAGAACGATCCGCTCGATGTCTCCCATGTCTCGCTCATCGAGGCAAAGGAGTGGGGCAGCTGCCTGGGGTGCCACGATTTCCACGGCAATCACCTGATGACGGTCCGCGAGCAACTGGACGAGGCGATTCCGCCGGACCAGATCCTCGAGTATTTTCGCGGCGGCCCTTCGCCATACTCGGCAGACAGGAAATTCACCGCCCGCCGGGAGCCCCTGCGATGACGCGTCCACTGTTCATCCTCACGTCCTTGTTGCTGATCGCACTGATCGTTTACCTGTTCGTGAGCGCGCCGCCGCCACTGCCCGAACAGGCGGCTGCCAATGCGAATATTCCGGTCGAGCGGGTTTTCGCGCTGGTGGAGGCCGAGAACGATGCCGCCCGTGCCCTGTGGACGCGTGACATCGTCGGTGCCGGCCAGAAGGCCGGCCTTCGCTTCGGCGAAGACTGGCGCGAAGCCGGGGAGGAGGCCGGGCCGCTGCCGGCATTGTTCCTGCGCGAGACGGCGAAAAACCTCGAGAGAGACCCGGTGCGTCTCAGCCTGTTTCTCGGCTCCGATGCGCCGATCAACTCGGCCAACCAGTTTGAGGGTCTGCAGAAGACGGCGTTCGCGGCCATTCGCAGCACCGGAGAGCCGCAGTTTTTTCAGATGCCGGATACCGGGCTGTATACCGCGATGTTTCCGGATGAGGCGCTTGCCGAAGCCTGCGTGACCTGCCACAACGAGCATGAGGACAGCCCGAGGAACGACTGGAAGCTGCATGAGGTGATGGGCGCAACCACCTGGGCCTATCCGGACTCACGGCTGACGGCCGGGCAGATGATCGAGGTCCTGGCGGCTTTGCGCCGCTCGATCCGCGGCGCCTACCAGGCCTACCTCGACAAGGCAGCGACCTTCGGCAAGCCGCCGGAGGTCGGTGCACGCTGGCCGCGCGATGGCTATTACCTGCCATCTGCCGATGTATTCATGAGTGCGCTGAGTGAAAGCACCGCGGCTGCAAGCCTCGATGCCCTGCTGAATGCGACGACGCCCCCTTTGCCGGCACCGGCAGCTGCTGCCGGTTTGCCGTCTCCCTAGGCGTCGCGGATATGCCCTGGCTCGCGACCGGCGCATTGCTGATGGCCGCATTCCTGGCCCAGGCGCTCTGGGGCTGGCGCTGGGAGTGGCTTGCCGGCCTGCAGGAAAACGAACTCTACAAGCAGCTTACGGGCCTGGCGCTGGTGCTCTTCTTCATGATGCAGTGGCGGCTGTCGGTTGCGCGCATGGGCAGTGCATCGCCGGCCACCCGGCTGCTCACCCTGCACCGGGACCAGGGTGCACTGGCACCGTTGCTCCTCTACCTGCACGCGATCGCTTTGGGGCATGCCTACATCCGGGTGATGAGTCTTGCTTTTCTGGGCCTGGTGACACTGGGCTTCCTGCACGGGCCGATCACGCGGCTGAATCGCAACTGGGTGAACACCGGCTGGCTGGTAACGCATGTCGCGCTGGCTGCCGTGCTGGTGTTGCTCATCGGCTATCACGCCTTCAATGCTTTTTATTACGAGTAGCGGGCGACATATACTCGGGCGGATGGCATGCGTGTTTGTCGCGCGTGAGCCGGACAGGAGTCGCTGAATAACAGCGTGACGCAGACTTTATGGAGGAGCAGCCTGTGACGACTGATCAACCCGGGAGCAGTATCGCCAGCGGTCTGCCCTTCGTGGCGCCATGCCGGCAGCTCGATCCGCGCGCGCCGTTTCGCTGGTTGCGGCTTGGCTGGCGGGATCTGATCCGGGCCTGGCGCCCGACCCTGAGCTACGGCATCACGATCGTGCTGGTCAGTTATCTGGTCACATGGCTCGCCTTCCAGCTGGGCAGCTATGTGCTGGTATTTGCCGCCCTGACGGGTTTCGTGTTCCTGGCGCCGATCGCCGCGATCGGTCTCTACGAGATCAGCCGCCAGGTTGCGGCCGGACAGGCACCGATGATGATCGTCTCGCTGCGCGGCATTCGCCGCGTGTTCAGCAATGCGATGGTGTTCGGCCTGACGCTGCTGGTCGTCTTTCTGGTCTGGGCGCGCTCGGTATCGATGATCAGCATCTTTCTGCCGATGGAAAACGAGCCGGCATTCGCCGAGCTGTGGCCTTACCTGCTGGTGGGCACGGTGGTCGGTGCGGTGTTCGCCGGTATCACTTTCGCCGTCAGCGCCTTTTCGCTGCCGATGATCGATGACCGTGAAACCGATGCGGTGACAGCGGTGGTGACCAGCGTCAACGCGGTGTTGCGCAACAAGCGGGCGATGCTCAACTGGGCGGCCGTGATCGGTACGGCCGTGCTGATCGGCTTTGCAACCGCCTTCCTCCTGTTCGTGATCATGATTCCGTTGATCGCCTACGCCACCTGGCATGGCTACCTCGAAACCATCGATGCCAGCGCCTGGCCAAAGGCGAAGTAGGCGGAATTCGGAGGAAAGCCCACACGGGCCGGGCAACTGGGCCGACATACGGAGGGAGTCCCGATGAGGTCTGAATCGAGAAACACGACCGGGTCCGCGGCGGCTGTTTGGGATTTCTCGGCCTCCTCCTATGAGGCATCACGAGCAGCAGACCCGATTTACTCCTCGTGCGTTCGTTTGGCGATGCGGGAAATCCCGGAGGAAACGCCACTCTGTCTTGATGCGGGATGTGGTACTGGCCTGCTGGCCATGCGCCTTGGTGCCAGGTGCGGGACAGTGGTTGCAGTGGATTACTCTCGCGAAAGTCTGAAAATCCTGAAGAGAAAAGGACTTCAGAATGTGATCCCTGTTCAGGCGGACGTGACTTCACTTCCATTCAGAGACGCTGTTTTCGATGGGTGCGTTTGTGCCAATACTCTGCAGCATCTCAGGCCCGACGGGGCGCAGGGCCGTGCTGTTTCAGAACTGGGGCGAGTCACGAAGGAGAACGTTGTTATCAGCGTTTCGGTTCACCACTATTCACGGGGAAAACGGAAAGCCGGTTGGATAAAGGAAGGGAAGCCAGGCCAGCCCGGCATCGACTACATCTTTCGATTTACCCGGAATGAACTGCTGATGCTTTTTCCTGGTTCAAAGACGAGAGGTATCGGTTACTACGGGTGGATGAGGATTCCATTATTCGGCAGTCGATTGCAGGATGTGCTGGGGATCGTGCTCGGCAGAATCGCAGCACTCCTTGGATACGGTCACATGTTGACAGCGGTTACCAGGAAACGCAGCGAAGGCATGACAACCACGTAGGCAGTTCGAGAGAAGGAGCAACCTGATGGCGACCGACCAGATCCGCTTCGTCGATGGGGCCGCCTACGAACGGTACATGGGAACGTGGAGCCGGCTTGCGGGTGAAAGGTTCCTGGACTGGCTTGCGCCGGAACCAGGGTTGCGGTGGCTCGACGTGGGCTGCGGTAACGGAGCCTTTACCGAAGTACTCGTAGAGCGGTGTGCCCCCGTTGCGGTCCATGGGATAGATCCATCTGAGGCGCAGCTTGCCCATGCCCGTACACGACCCGCATTGCGTAGCGCGGAGCTTCGTCAGGGCGATGCGATGGCGCAGCCATTTGCGGACAGTGCCTTCGACGCAGCTGTCATGCCGCTGGTCATTTTCTTCGTCCCGGATCCGGCCCAGGGCGTTGCCGAAATGGCGCGAGTGGTCTGTCCTGGCGGGATCGTCGCGGCCTACGCGTGGGACATGACTGGTGGTGGTTTTCCTTACGAGGCATTGATGGTTGAAATACGGGAGCTGGGCATTGAGGTTCCGGCGCCGCCGAGTCCGGATGCGTCGCGGCTGGACGCAATGCGCAAGCTGTGGGCTGGCGCCGGCCTGAAATCCATCGAGACGATGGAGATCACCGTGCAACGGATATTTGCCGATTTCGATGATTATTGGGCGACCATTCTCGGTGGGCCGAGCGTCGGTCCGAAGCTGGCAGCGATGGCGTCGGATGATCTTTCGCTGCTCAAGGCCCGGATGCGCGCGCGCCTGCCGGCAGATCATGCCGGCCGTATCGGCTGCAGTGCCCGTGCCAATGCGGTGAAGGGGCGCGTGTGAGTTCGGCAGTCTGACGGCAGGTACCGGGATCGTGGCTGAGGCTGCGGGCAGGAACCCGCTTCGCAGCTTGCGACGCCGATTTCCGCCAGGAGCAGGCTACAGCCTCCGCAGCACCACGCGACGATTCCGGGCCATGCCTTCGGCGGTGCCGTTATCGGCTACCGGATCCTGCTCGCCACGGCCTACGGCTTTCAGGCGATCGCCTGCTATGCCGTTGCCGGTCAGCCAGGCCACGACTGCAGCGGCACGCTGATCAGACAGCTTCAGGTTTGCGTCGTCTGCTCCCTGGCTGTCGGTGTGACCTTCGATCTGCAGCCGCAGCTCGGGGTGATCCTTCAGCAGCTCCAGCACGTCCTTGAGGATGCCGGTGGATTCGGGCTTCAGCACGGCGCTGCCTGAATCGAAACGAATGGCGGTGGTCGAGACAAAGCCTGCTGCTTCCAGGTCATCGTAGAGTGACCTCGGACCACCTTCAGCGATGCGCAGGTCATCCAGAAACAGTGAGTACCGATAGACATTCGCGAAGACATGCAGCTTGCTGGCGCGCGGAAAAGCGTAGTTGGGCACATTGGCAACGCGCTGTTCGTTCAGATACATCTTCCAGTAGGGGCCATCGACTGCGATGCGTACATCGACCCATTCATCGCTTGGCATGCCCCGCGTTGCGCCGGACTTGGCGCCGTCCGGCATCTGCAGGCCTGATCCGCCCCGGGCGACATAGATGTGGGTTTTCGGCGGGTAGGTGCAGCGCTTGTCAGGTGTGTCATCGCTGCCATCAGAAAACACGTACAGGTTGACCCGTGCTAGCGGGTCGCTGGTGCGCACGCGGTATTCGATGGTGTAGCGCTCGGGCAGTTTCTCGGGAAGCTTGATGGTAAAGCAGCCGCTGCCACCCGGACCGTTCTCGGTCGTGCCTTCGCCGATGCGCAGTACCTTGTTGTCGCCGAGTTCCACCACATCGAGGTTGCCGGCCAGATAGTCGAGGCGCGAGGGAAAATTGCCCGTCCGTGTCTCCTCGAAGTCGTGATAGAACAGCACCCGGTCACCCGAAACGAAATCGTAGTTTGCCCATACACCGGTCCCGGGCGTTCCCGCACTGCCGGAGGCAGCCGTATCGCCACTGGTCTGGGAAACTGCCGGGGTGGAGTTGTCGCCTCCATTCACCGTGTCTTCCACCGCCTTCTGCGCGGCTTTCTCGAGCGCTTCCTGGGCCTTCTTCCAGATCTGCGCATCTGCGGAGGGGGCTGCCAGGAACAGTGCTGCAATGATCGACAGCAGAGCGAAGTTGCGAATTGGCATATCGATCTGACCTCCACGAAGCAGTGATACGGGCGGCAGCCATTGGCGCCGCAGGATGACTGGATATTCGGGATGGCCAGACCATACAACAAACTGCGCACGGTGCGCAAAGCGCAGTGCCGTCCGGTCCCGGACAATGGCCTTCAGGCGTGTGTAAGATACCGGCATCGGCCTGCGGATCAGTGCGGTGCCGGAAATCCAGAGGTGTGACCGCTTGGAATACAAGGACTACTACGCCAGCCTCGGCGTTGACCGCAAAGCCTCGGCGGACGAGATAAAACGCGCCTATCGTCGCCTGGCGCGCAAGTACCATCCGGACGTCAGCAAGGAAAAAGACGCCGAGGAGCGATTCAAGGAAATCGGCGAAGCGTACGAGGTGCTGCGCGATCCTGAAAAGCGCGCAGCCTACGATGCCTTCGGCCAGCCGAAGCCGGGGGAGGAGTTCGGGCCACCACCGGGGTCGGGTTACGGTTTTTCGCAGTCGGAAGGACATGCCGGCGATCACAGCGATTTCTTTGAAAGCCTGTTTGGTGGCGTGGGTTCCGGGCGCGGCCGGACTTTTCGCAGTCGCGGCTTCGACACGATGGCGGGCATCGAAATCACGCTTGAAGAAGCGTATGCCGGAACCACCCGCAACGTTGCCATGCAGCGGGTGGAAATCGATGCGCAAGGCCGGCCGCAGCAAAAAACCCGGCAACTCGCGATCCGGATTCCAGCCGGGGTCACGGACGGTCAGCGAATTCGTGTGTCGGCCCAGGGCGACCCCGGCATCGGCGGCGGCGCACCTGGTGATTTGATGCTCGAGGTACGTCTCGCGCGGCATCGCCTGTTTCGCGCTGAAGGTCGTGATGTGTGGCTCGATTTGCCAGTCGCACCCTGGGAAGCGGCCCTGGGTCATACGGTAGGCGTGCCTACCCTGGGTGGCCGCGTAAATCTCAGGATACCGAAAGGCTCGCAGACCGATACGCAGTTGAGGCTGAAGGGCCGGGGACTTCCAGGTAATCCGCCGGGCGATCAGCTTGTCAGGCTGAAGATCATGACACCGCCGGCTACGGACGCTGCAGCGGAAGCCCTGTACCAAAAGATGGCCGCCGACCTGCCAATGAATCCGCGTCAGGACATGGAGGGCTGAGAAATGAGCGAAGCTGATTCGATCAGTGCGGATCTGCTCGATGAATCCCTGGAGTTCAGCCTGGCCGAGCTTTGCCGCATCTGTGCGATCGAGGAGTCACTGGTCGTGGCGATTGTCGAGGAAGGCATCGTCGAGCCTGATGGCGAGTCCCGGTCGTGCTGGCGATTCTCCGGCATCGCCGTCACCCGTGTTCAGCGGGTCATAAAGCTGCAGCAGGAATTTGCTGTCAACCTTGCGGGAGCAGCGCTTGCGCTGGAGTTGTTTGAAGAGATCGAGCGATTGAAGCGCCTGCAGCAGCGGTAGGCATGCTGGCAGTATTTCAATTGCATGGTCTCCTCACTGGCTCCGCTGGTAGTACGGACTCCGTCCGCCGGCATGATCGGTGACATCGATGATCTCGCTCACCTCCGGCACGACGCGCCGGACTATGCGTTCGAAACCCTGTCGCAACGTGAACTGGGAAGCGGCGCAGCCCTGGCAGCTGCCACTCATCTCTATATACAGTTGCCCGTCCTTCACATCGGTGAGGAGGATGGTGCCGCCATGCGCGGCGACCGAGGGATTGACTTCCCGGTCGAGCAGCGCCTGCACCAGCTCGCGGATCTCCGCGTCAGTGCGTTTGCCGGGGCCGCCTGCTTGTGGAGCCTGGAGGACAGCCGGCATGCCGGTGAGCAGCTGGCTTCGGACGGTGGCCGCGATCTGCGGCTTCAGCCCGGACCAGGAAGACTCGCGGGTTTTCGCGACGACGAGAACATTGTCGGCGACGAGCACGTGCACCACGCCGGCCAGCTCGAAGAGGCGCTCGACCAGCAGCGATCCGGCGGCCTGATCAGGGTTCTCGAAAAAGCGCTCACCATCGGGATTGAGTGTCTGGCTCACCGTGAACTTGCAGGTATCCGGATCGGCGACGGAAAGCTCCGCACGAATGCTGACCGGTGCACCGACTGTTGCAGCCTCAGACATCTTCTGCCGCTACGCTGGCAATTCGTTCCCCGAGCGAACGCAGGTGATCAAAGGAATACAGGCCGGAGTTGTGGCCGTCGCTCCAGTCGATACCGATGGCGTAGTTTCCGATGCTGGAAACCGTCCGCGGGCGGACGTCGGCCCTGACTTTCAGCGGGTCCAGCAGCTTCCTGCCGCTCATCTCCTCGATGCACAATGCGCAACGGCAGTTCAGCCGAAGGTCGCGAACATCGAAGAGGTCACGGTGACCGTCCTCCCACAGCACAGCGAGGGTGCGCAGGTCATGCCGACGCAGCCCGATGGGCCTGGTACGAATCCCGCCGGCCCGTGAGGCGTTTTCCGCCCACTCGGGTGCACCCTCGTTGGTCTCCCACTGCCAGACGAAGGGTTTGAGTGCGGTCGCTGGCGTTTTGTCCAGTTGCCCGGCCAGCTGTGCCGCGACACTGGTGTAAGCGCGGGCGGCAATCGAATCCGGCTTGGCGACGACGATCGGACACCCTTCGTCGCCGCCCGTCACGATATCTGCGTCCAGCGGGATGGCACCGAGATAGGGTACGGCCAGCTCCTGGCTCATGCGCTCACCGCCGCCGCGACGGAAGACATCCGTGATCTCGCCACAATGCGCGCAGGTGAAGCCGCTCATGTTCTCGATGATGCCCAGAATGGGCACATGGACACGCTCGAACATCCGCAGTCCGCGCCGCGCGATTTTCAGACTGACATCCTGCGGCGTGGTGACGATCACCGCACCTGAAAGCGGAAAGCTTTGCGCCAGGGTCAGCTGGGTGTCGCCGGTGCCGGGCGGCAGGTCCAGCAACAGATAGTCGAGTTCGCCCCATTGCGTGGCATCGATGAACATCTTCAGGTACTTGCTGACCATCGGCCCGCGCAGGACCGCCGGCGTGTCATCGCCCGTGATCATCGCCATGGATATGGTCGCGATGCCGTGGCGTTCGATCGGGATCGCTTTGCCTTCGCCTGTCACGTCGGGCGGCTTTCCGGCCGGTATGCCGAGCATGCCCGGAATACTTGGCCCGAGTATGTCGGCGTCCACGAGTCCGACGCGCGCACCGCGCATCTGCAGCGCAAGTGCGAGGTTGACGCTGACCGTGGATTTTCCGACCCCGCCCTTGCCGCTCGCCACGGCGATGATGTGCCGGATTCCCGGCAGCTTGTCGGCATCTGCGTCATGCGGAGCCACTGACTGATCGTTGCGTATGGTCATAATCGCGGGCCTTTGCTGGATACAGGACTATAATAGTCCTGTATTCGGTTTTCATGAAGCCTGTCTGCGGGCTCAGAGGTCCGATCGTGCCGGTCATTGCGGTCCGGCACCGCAATCGCTACCTCTCGCGGTAAAACTCCAGATAGAAGCGCACCTTGCCCAGCGGCTTTATGAAATGACCCACGCCGGGCTCGACGACACCATGATGTTCCGGGTCGAGTGCCACCTCCTCGGGCGGGGGGCCATTCACGACGTAACCCAGTCGTCCCTCCAGGACGATGATTTTTGCCCATCTTCCCCGTTTGGTTGAGTGCGGTCTGAGCCATATTTCGGGCACATTTTCTTCATTGAATTCGGCAGTGCGCCGGTACGCCACCGCATTTTCCGGGATCGACTTCATGTTTCACCACCTTATGCAGCCAGGTAATTCCCATAAAGGGGAATATAAAATACTCCTTCTCAGGAGCTTGTGCGAATCGGCTTGCAGGCTGTTGCCCGATACTTGCAGGGTATTGGCGATGGGGACTAACGCGACTCTGCTTGTTAAGCTCATGCCAATGGGCAGCATGTGGAAAAGGGCATCACGAGCGCTCCGCGTCACTTTCACCCTGGAGCGTGATGCCGGCTCAAAGCGTATTCGTGCCCGTACGCTGTTATTCCTTGTGGCGGTCTCGTTTGCGTTGGCCGGTACGGTGCGCGTCGCGGCTCCGATGCAGTTGCTGGCTGATTCACCATTCAATCTGGATCTTGCGCTGCGCACCCTGTCGGCTGGTTGGTTCGAACCGCGCGACGTGATTCCGGTAACACTGGTGGAGATAGACGATACGACGCACCGGCTGTGGGGTTCACCTGTAGCCACCCCCCGCGAGTCCCTCGTTGGCCTGCTGCAGGCAGTCACGCGCGCGAGACCGCGTGCTGTCGTCGTGGATATCGATCTGGCCTGGGGCGGGCCAGAAGCCGATCAGCTGGTGTTGCAGAACTATCTCGCTGCGTATCCGGGGCCGGCGCCACTGATCTTTCCGAAGCGACTTGAAGCCGCTCCAGGGGGGGGCCGCAGGGCTGCGGCCAGCCCCTTCGACGAAGTGTTTGCAACCAATACGCACCTGGCCTGGGCTCATGCCAGTTTTGAGTCCGACAGTGGCGGCGTTGTTCGTCAGTGGGCCGACTGGCTGGAAGTGTGCACTGCCGAAGCTACGACCCTGCTGGCATCGATACCGGCAAGGCTGTCGCTCATGCTCGAGCCCTTGCCGCGGGGTTTGCGCCGCGCGTCTGCACCACCTGTCCGGAACAGCTGCCAGCCAGACGACGATCCTGCCGGGCAATTGCTGCTGATCGGGCCACGCCTGACGGGGCCGGCCGCATCAGCGCTTTCTGCGGATGCGGCAGCGGTTTCTGCTGCAATCATTCTCGATCCGCAGATGGACCGTGATGACGCGTGGCTGTTTGCTGATCGCGTGGTGCTGATCGGTGCGACGCATCCCGCATCCGGTGACTTCTGGCTGACGCCGAGCGGGGTGCTGCCCGGCGTGGAGCTGCTTGCGCATACCATCCGCCTGGCTCCACTGCGCACGGAACCTGGCGCAGGCTCTGCATTCAGGCTTCGCGTTGCGGTACTGGTGGCGTTCCTGCTGTTCGCAGCCATTGGCCTTGCCCTGAAAGGACTTGCCATGATGGCCGCCTATGTCACGGGAGGCCTGCTGTTCGTCGCCATACCGATATGGTTGTGGGAGTATTACCGTGTCTTCGAGGCGCTCGAGATCGCCGTTCTCCTGGTGATCGTGTGGAAGTTCTTCCAGGCATTGTTCGACATGATCGAAGACTGGAAACGCGAGCGGGCGAAACAGCCGGCCGGTTGGCGGGGTCGTTTCGCTGCATTACGGGCAACTTGCCGCAGGCCCGCTTCAGGAGGAGATGCAGATGACTAGGTTGACCGGACTCGTATTGGCTGTGCTGTGGTTGTTGCCGGGCGCCGGGCTTGTCGGCACGGCAAACGCTGCAGAAGATGCTGTGGGGATCGTGGCCGAGTACCGGCCGGCATCCGCCCGGTTCAAGTTCGGCCGCAATGGCAAAGACCAGGTGCCGGTACGTATCGGTGCGATGGTGATGGTGGGCGATTCGATCGATCTGCCGGCTGGTGCGGCCGTTATCGTCCAGCAGCGTGACGGACAGCGCCTCGAGTTCAGCGGGCCGGGTCGTTTCGAGGTGCCTGCTGCGCCACCCCTCGGCAAGGTCTCGGCGATCTTTCGTTCCATCTCGGCGGTGTTCGATGATGAATATCGCCTTGCCGGCACGGCCGCCTCGCGCAGTGGCGAGGATTGCGGCGGCAGCGATACCGAAGTGCGTGCAATCGAGGTACCGATACTCACGGGTGCACCCGCCGTCGTGGCCGGTGAACGCGACCTGCCCCTGACATGGATCGGAGGCTGTACGCCCTTCAGCATCAATCTGCAGGCAGCAGATGGCCGCAGTCTCTATCGCGAGTCGGTGGAAGGGCGTCAGGTGCGCCTCGATGATGTACCGCTGAAGATCGGGCGCTACACCATCACCATTTCAGATGCCACGGGGCTCGAGTTCCGCGGCACCGTCGAGGCCGTTGCCGCGGCGCCGAAGCTGCCGGCAG
>JAHDYN010000467.1 GCA_023383735.1 Gammaproteobacteria bacterium
ACCGCCGGCCACGCTCAGCGCGGCGGGTTTCTGCGGCGCGCTCATTCTTCACCCCCGGTGCCACCGACCGTCAGGCCGTCGATGCGCAGCGTCGGCTGGCCAACACCCACCGGCACCGACTGGCCCTCCTTGCCGCACACCCCCACGCCGCTGTCGAGCTTGAGGTCGTTGCCGACCATCGATACGCGGCTGAGCACAGTCGCGCCATCGCCAACCAGCGTGGCATCGCGGATCGGTGCGCCCAGCTTGCCGTTCTCGATCAGGTAGGCCTCGCTCGCGGAGAACACGAACTTGCCGGACGTGATTTCCACCTGTCCGCCGCCGAAATTGCAGGCATAGATGCCGCGCTGTACCGACTCGATGATCTCGCCGGGATCGTGCGGGCCGGGCAGCATGTAGGTGTTGGTCATGCGCGGCAGCGGCAGGTGCGCGAAGGACTGACGCCGCCCGTTGCCGGTGGACTCGGTGCCCATCAGCCGTGCGTTGAGCCGGTCCTGCATGTAGCCGCGCAGACGGCCCTTCTCGATCAGCACCGTCTTGCTGGTCGGGGTGCCTTCATCATCGACGTTGAGCGAGCCGCGCCTGCCTTCCAGCGTGCCGTCATCGACAACCGTGCAGAGCTCCGTGGCCACGGCCTCGCCGATACGGCCGCTGAAGGCCGAGGTCCCCTTGCGGTTGAAGTCGCCCTCCAGCCCGTGGCCGATGGCCTCATGCAACAGCACGCCAGGCCAGCCCGGCCCGAGCACCACCACCATCTCGCCGGCCGGTGCCGGCACCGCATCGAGATTGACCACCGCCTGACGCACGGCTTCGCGACCGAACTCCAGCACGCGCTCGTGATCGAGCTTCTCGTAACCGTGACGCCCGCCACCGCCGGCCACGCCCTGTTCGCGACGGCCGTTGTGCTCGACGATCACGGAGATATTGAAGCGCACCAGCGGACGCACGTCCGCGGCCAGTCCGCCATCGCTGGCACAGATGAAGACCACCTCATGCGCAGCGGCGAGACTCGCCACCACCTGCTTCACACGTGGATCAAGGGCGCGGACCTCGCGATCCACCCGCTGCAGCAGGGCAACTTTTTCTTCGTCGGCCAGCGTCAGCAGCGGGTCCATCGGCGGATACAGCTGATGACCGGCACGCGCCTGCCAGGCCTTGACGCGTCCCTGCTGTCCGCGACGCACGATCGCACTGGCCGCTTCTGCAGCCTCCCTGAGCGCCGGCACCACGATCTCGTCGGAATAGGCAAAACCGGTTTTTTCCCCGGCCATCGCCCGCACACCCACGCCCTGCTCGATGTTGTAGGCACCGCCCTTGACGATGCTGTCTTCGATCGACCAGGACTCCTGCCGGGCGATCTGGAAATAGAGATCCGCATTGTCGACGTCGCCCCGCAGCAGCAGGCCGAGCGCCTGCTCCAGGTCGCGGTCGGTGATGCCGGCCGGATCCAGCAGTTCAGCACGCGCCATCGCGAGCGCAGTCCCGGGACTCATGTCATTCATGCAGATTCCAATACGGTTGGTGACGGCAGCGAAAGCAGTGCGATGTGCTCAGCTCACCGTCCTGATGCGCCGGTGATCGAGCACCGGGAACTGCTGGCGCAGCCTCTTGAGAAGCGCCGGATCGACGCTTGCGCT
>JAHDYN010000468.1 GCA_023383735.1 Gammaproteobacteria bacterium
CGGGTGCAAATGCCGAACTGGGTCTGCTGAAAAGCCGGCGGGCCATGGCCATCCAGGCTGCCGCACTCGAGGTCGCGGCCGGCAAGCATGATGAGCATTTTCCCATCGACGTGTTTCAGACCGGCTCGGGCACCAGCTCGAACATGAATGCCAATGAGGTCATCTCGCGCCTGGCCACAAAACGGCTTGGTGCGGAAGTGCATCCGAACGATGACGTCAACATGGGCCAGAGCAGCAACGATGTAATCCCCACGGCCATCCATGTGAGCGCTGCACTCGGCGTCGCCGAAGACCTGCTGCCGGCACTCGCGCACCTGCGCACGGTGATACTGAAGAAGGCGAAAGAAACCGATGCCGTGGTAAAGACCGGTCGCACGCACCTGATGGATGCCATGCCGGTAAGGATGGGGCAGGAGCTCGGTGGCTGGGCGCAGCAGATCGCGAATGCCGAAGCCCGCATCAAGGACTGTCTGCCACGCCTCACGCGCCTGGCGCAGGGCGGCACTGCCGTCGGCACGGGGATCAACGCGCATCCGAAGTTCGGCAAGAAGGTCGCCGTGCTGCTGGCCGAGCAAACCGGCGTGAAGTTCGATGTATCGAAGAACCTGTTCGAGTCGCTCAGTTGCCAGGACACGGCCGTCGAACTGTCCGGACAGCTGCGCACCCTGGCGGTTGCACTGATGAAGATCGCCAACGACCTGCGCTGGATGAACAGCGGTCCGCTGGCCGGGCTCGGCGAGATCGCCCTCCCGGGTCTGCAGCCCGGCAGCAGCATCATGCCCGGCAAGGTCAATCCGGTGATTCCGGAAGCCGTGGCGATGGTGGCTGCACAGGTCATCGGCAACGACACGACGGTGACCATCGCAGGGCAGTCGGGCAACTTCCAGCTCAATGTCATGTTGCCGGTTGTGGCGCTCAACGTACTGCAAAGCGTGCAGCTGCTGACGAATGCCAGTCAGGTGCTGGCCGACAAGGCGATTGCCGGCTTCAAGGTCAATCACGACAAGCTCGCCGAGGCGCTGGATCGCAACCCGATCCTCGTGACGGCACTCAACCCGGTCATCGGTTACGAGAAGGGCGCGGCCATCGCCAAGAAGGCCTATGCGGAACGCCGGGCGGTCAGGGAAGTTGCCGCGGAATGCACCGACCTCTCGGACCGGGAACTCGATCGCCTGCTGAATGCCAGGGACCTGACCCGCGGCGGTATCAAGTCCTGAGTCGCATGCCATGAACCAGCAGGACAAGCGGTCCATCGATACCCTGCTGGGCATCATGGCGACATTGCGGGACCCGGAACAAGGCTGCCCCTGGGACCGGGAACAGGACTTCGGCTCGATCGCACCCTATACGATCGAGGAGGCCTACGAGGTAGCCGATGCAATCGACCGGGACGACCTCTCCGAACTCCGTGAGGAACTCGGCGATCTGCTTTTCCAGGTGGTCTTTCACGCCCAGATGGCCAGTGAACTCGGTGCTTTCGATTTTGCCGATGTCGTGCAGGCCATCAGCGACAAGATGCTCCGGCGTCACCCGCATATCTTCGGTGCCGAGCAGGCGCTGACGGCCGACGACCAGCGTGTGGCCTGGGAGAACCTCAAGGCGGGCGAGCGCGCGGCGGGTGCGGACACCTC
>JAHDYN010000022.1 GCA_023383735.1 Gammaproteobacteria bacterium
CCTTGACTGAGCCGGGTGAGGGCTGTCAATCTGGATTCGTAGAGTGCGTCAGGGGCGATCTCGGCATTCATCGGCGGCATTCTAGCAGCGGGGCCCCCGCTTGGCTTTTTTGGCACATGGCATGGATTGGTAAAGTCGGCGGCGGCATTCTGGGTCTGATCGTGGGTGGTCCGCCGGGCGCGATCATCGGTGCGGCACTCGGCCACCAGTTCGATCGGGGGGCCGGTCAGGGCGAGGGGCTGCGCGGCCTCGGTTACAAGGGCGGGGACGCCGGAATCTGGTCCGCGGCGGATCGTCAGCGGCTGTTCTTCGAGACCACCTTCTACGGACTCGGTGCGCTGGCCAAGGCCGACGGTCGCGTTTCCGAGGCTGAGCTGGATTCGGCGCGCAGCGTGATGGCCAACCTGCGCCTGCCGCCGGCCGCCGTGCGCCGGGCGATGGATTGCTTCACGCTGGGCAAGAGCGCGGGCTTCCCCCTGCAGGAACACGTCGCCAGGCTGCGCCAGGCCTGCCGCAGCCAGCCGCAGCTGCTGCAGACTTTTCTCGAGATCCAGATGGATTTCCTGCTCGACAAGCCGGCGATCGGCACGGGCGAGCGCATGCTGCTCATGCAGATGGCGCGCACGCTCGGCGTCAGCACGGTTGGTCTCACGCACCTGGAGGCCGCATTGCGCGCCCGGCGGGCGTTCCGCCAGCAGCGCAGCCCGAGCACGCCGCAGCAGACGCTGGGCGGCGCCTACCGGGCGCTCGACATCGAGCCGGATGCCAGCGATGCGGAGGTCAAGACCGCCTACCGGCGCCTGATGAACCAGTACCATCCGGACAAGCAGGCTGCCCGCGGCCTGCCCGAGGACATGCTCGAGGATGCCAAGGAACGCACACACGAGATCCGCGCCGCCTATGAGCTGATTCGCGAGCATCGGGGCATGCGCTGAGCGCGTGCTATATTTTCCGCCTCATCCACGCAGCGAAACGCACTGCCCGTGAAATCACCTGCCCGTCTGATCGCGCCGTCCATCCTGTCGGCAGATTTCGCCCGCCTTGGCGAGGAAGTCGAGGCCGTGCTCGCCGCCGGTGCCGACGTGATTCACTTCGATGTGATGGACAACCACTACGTCCCGAATCTGACCATCGGCCCGCTGGTCTGCGAGGCGCTGCGCAAGCGCGGCATCAAGGCGCCGATCGACGTGCACCTCATGGTGCAGCCGGTCGACGAACTGGCGCGCGCCTTTGCCGGTGCCGGGGCAAGCTGGATCAGCTTTCATCCCGAGGCCACCCGGCATGTGGATCGAACCATCAGCCTGATCCGCGAACTCGGCTGCCGTCCGGGGCTGGCGCTCAATCCGGCGACGCCGCTGGATTGCCTGGACTACACGCTGCCGCTGCTCGACCTCGTGCTGGTGATGTCGGTGAACCCGGGTTTCGGCGGGCAGGCTTTCATTCCCGGCAGCCTGCCAAAGCTGCGCGCAGTGCGCGAGCGGATTGCGGCGCTGGGCAGGCCGGTGATGGTGCAGGTGGATGGCGGGATCAAGGCCGACAACATCCGCAGGGTTGCGGAAGCCGGCGCAGACGTGTTCGTGGCCGGTTCGGCGATCTTCGGCAGCAGTGACTATGCAGCGACGATCAGGCGCATGCGCGAAGAGCTGGCGGCGACTGCCCATCCGTAGAAGCAGCTTCAGCCGCCACCGATGGCCGGACCATCGGCGCAAGTGCCGACAATACTTACACTCTTGCCTCGACCCAGTGGACGGAAGCGCGCAATACCGCGTTTTCATGACCTTGGCACGTGTATTGCTTATACTTCATCGACCTTCTCCGCAGGATCCGCGGGGCAACATGATCCACCTGCGGAGCGACCCATGTCTTCATTCAGAATTGCGACGACCGGAGCTGCCCTGGCTCTCGGTGCCATGCTGGCGACTGGCGCCCAGGCAGCGGTGACCAGCTATGAGCTGACCGGTACTTTCAGCAGCCCGGGAACACTTGATGCCAACTTCGACGGCAGCGTCGGGCAGCCTTTCGCTTATCCGACCTGGTTCAGCCTGATATTCGAGGTCGACGACAGCGTGTCGGGAAGCTCGGACATTTTCTTTCCAGCGACCAACTTCGCGGGTGCTGCCAGCAATCTTTCCCTCCTGGTTGACGGCAACCCTTTCCCGATGATTTTCTGGACCAGCGCTTCGGCTGACGTGCGCCAGGTCTATGCCGATGCGCCGTGGCCCCAGCGATGGACCTGGAGCAGCAGCGAGGGAACCTTCAGCAGCAGCCTGACGGCAACGGGGACATCCACCGGTGAGCCGCTCGAACTCTTCGGTACCGGCGTGGACATCGACCTGGTGGATCCGGAGGGCGAGATTTACGCCACCGAACTGGCCTCTACCAGCCTGATCACGCTGGACCCTGCCAGGTTCAATTACGGTGAGATATCCATCTTCTGGTCTGGCCAGAACGACGCGGAAGACTTCGCTGATTTCAGCGTTACGGGCAACATCGAGACGATTTCGGTGATAACCGCAGTTCCCGCCCCGGCTGGCATCTGGCTCCTCGGCACGGCACTGCTTGGGCTGGCCGGTGCGGCCAGGCGCAGGCACGCCTAGTTCGATCGGCCGGTCTGCCCGGCCCGGTGTCGTCCTGCCTGACGACGATCGCCACGGAACACGACGTCCCCGGGAGCGGCTGGAACCGCTCCCGGGGACGGAGCGGTTCAGAGGCCGACAGCCTTAAGTCTGGGCTTAGGGCGCGCGTTGAAGACCACGATCGTCTTGCCGCTGGCCGTGATCAGGCCCTGTTCCTCGAGTACCTTCAGAACGCGACCGGCCATCTCGCGCGAGCAGCCGACGAGGCGTGACAGCTCCTGGCGGCTGACCTTGATCTGCATGCCGTCCGGATGCGTCATCGCGTCGGGTTCGTTGCACAGGTCCATGATCGCGTGCGCCACGCGGCCGGTGACATCGACGAAAGCGAGGTCGCCGAGTTTGCGGTTGGTGCGGTCGAGGCGGGTGGCGAGCTGGGTGGCCAGTTCGAAGACCAGTCCCGGGCTTTCGCTGGCGATCTGCCGGAAGCGGGCGTAGGTCATTTCGGCGATTTCGGCCGTGACGCGGGTTCTCACCCAGGCGCTGCGGGCGGGTTGATCGTGGAACAGTCCCATCTCGCCGAAGAACTGCCCCTTGTTCAGGTAGGCCAGCACCATCTCGTTGCCGTCCTCGTCCTCGATCATCACTTCGACCGAGCCGTCCATGATGTAGTAAAGGCTGTCAGGCACATCGCCCGCATGGATCATGACGGTCTTGCCTGGCACGGTGCGTACGCGGCAGTAGGTCAGGAAACGGTTGATCGCCGGAACTTCGCTCATCGATTTGCCGGTAGTCGTCATTGCAGTATCTCCCCAATAAACCCGTACAAGCCCAAGTCCGCCCGGGTCAAAACCCCTTCGAGCCACCACGCCCGAAAACCCGAAACAGGACGAAGAATATGTTGAATGCGGGGCTTACGGTACGTCATCCCCGCAGCAACGTGAACTGCGGCCTGCCGGAACTGTGAGGGAAATCACAAAAAGGTGCCGGATTTATTTTCCCGCACCGCGCTCACGAACCCGGTAGTTGTCAGCAGATTTGGGTGTGGCGTGGCTTTCGTTTGCGACCCCATAGTCCTCAGTCATGAGCTTCAGCCCCAGAGTTACCGGCATTGACGTAGTCCGGCAAAGACGTATAGCATGGCCATGCTGACCTTTGTCGAGACGCGGCTGTTCTCGCGTCTGGCCGATGAGTACCTGGGAAATGAAGGGTTGCTGGCGTTGCAGGTCTACTTGCTGCAGCAGCCTGATGCCGGTGACCTGGTGCGAGGGTCGGGTGGAGTCAGGAAGGTAAGGTGGGCGCTACCGGGCCGCGGAAAGAGTGGTGGGTTGCGCGTGACTTACTACCTGCGGTTGCGGAAGGGCCAGATCTGGCTGTTGACGCTTTATCCGAAGGACGTCACGGACAGTATCCCCGGTCACTTGCTGCGCAAGATAAAGGCGGAAATAGATGAAGAAGACTAGCGCAAGGCGGAGTATTGGCGTGGAGATCCTTGAGGGTCTTCAGGAAATCAAACGCGGACAGCATGGTCGTGTGACGACGCTGCCATCGGTTTCCACAATTCGCGACCGGACAGGTTTGTCGCAAGCCCGGTTTGCGGAGTTGTTGGGCGTTTCGGTTCGCACCTTGCAGGAGTGGGAGCAAGGGCGGCGTACCCCTTCCGGCGCTGCGCGTACGCTTCTTCAAATGGCAGCACGCGATCCGAAGGCTTTGCTCGCGGTCGCTTGATGAGGTGGATGCTGACAGTCTTGACCGCAGTAGCTCTGTCCGCTGCGGCGGCAATGCCACCACCAGACTTCCCCGAGGAATTGCTCGCGGAGCCTACGGTGAAACTTCGGCCAGTCGGCGCTCTATCCCTTGGTGCCTTGGAGGTACGATTTGAAGAAACGACCTTGGCACAAGCAAAGCTCGCGGCCGGGACGGGTTCTATTGGCGAGCGCGGACATGCCGGGGGCCACATCTTGTGGCTGTGCTATGCGGTGCCCCAGCATTCCCGATTCGACCGATTGTGGCTGATCTCGTCTGGTGAAATGGGTGGGAATGAACACCGGATTACGCAAATCGCTGCAGTAAGGTCAGCCGGCATGAAACCAATGAATGACTGTCCGGTACTGCCAGAAAAGTTGCAACCGGTATCCCTTTCCACCGGCCTTTGGCTCGGTACCGATGTCCGTCACTTGACGGCCACACTTGGCCCACCGTCGCGCCACGTGGGTGACTGGATGTCCTATCTCTACGTCGGAAAGAAAGCAGCCTTCAACGTTACCTGCAGTGGTGGGTGGGATGTTATGACCTGGCTAGTCACGCGCTCCTCTGACGGCATGATCAGTGCAATACATGCTGGACAAGTTGCTAGTTGTTAGCCCACAGCGGATCCCGCAATCTGCCTGAATTCCTCGTCCGGGAAACGTGCCGGATTTATTTTTCCCAAGGAGGCTGGCTGCATGAAAGAGGTCACGATGGCAGGGCGGTGCCAAGACGGGCGGTAGTCCTGTGGATGGAGCATCTGTGTCACCGCGCGTTCCCAAAACTGGTAGTTGTCAGCAGATTCGGGCGTGGCGCTGTTTCTGCTGACGGGTCCATGCTCCCCATAGGCCCGCTTGCCCGATAATCACGCATCGCGTTACTATTCCCAATGATCAGGTCGTTCCGTTGTCCCGACACGGAGTCCCTTGCCAGGGGCGACCGCGTCAGGCGGTTTGCAAACATTGAAGCTGTAGCGCGGCGAAAGCTCAGGCAGTTGCAGATTGCTTCCTGCCTCGGGGATCTCAGGGTCCCTCCAGGCAACAGACTGGAAGTCCTGAAAGGCAAACGTTTAGGCCAACACAGTATTCGCGTCAACGATCAATGGCGCATCTGCTTCCAATGGAAGGAGTCTGGTGCTGAAGCCGTCGAGATCGTTGATTACCACTGAGGTGTACGTCATGAGCAAGCTTGATCCTGTAACGCCTGGTGAACTTCTCGTCGAGGAGTTTTTGACGCCCATGGGCATCAGTCAGTACCGTCTGGCCAAAGAGATAGAGGTGCCTGCGCAGCGGATCAGCGCCATCGTGGCGGGCAAGCGTGCTGTTTCTGCCGATACCGATCTGAGGCTGTGCCGATTCTTCGGGCTTTCCAGTGGCTACTGGCTGCGTGCACAGGCAGCGTACGACACGGAGGTTGCGAAACGCGATCTTGGTGCAGTGCTCAAGCGGATCAAGCCATGGGCAACAAATCCGGCCCGACTCAGGCAGCAACAGCCGCCGCGATCTGCCGGAACTCCTCATCCGTGATCAGCCGCCCCTGGCTGGTGCCGAGTTCCTTGACGCGGGCCAGAACCTCCGCGTGCGCGGATTCCGGCAGCTTGATGCCAAGCTCCTCGGCTTTGAGCTGCACGCTGACCAGGCCGCTCTTCTTGCCGAGCACGATCTTGCGTTCGGCGGCGACGAGTTCTGCGGAGTAGGGTTCGATGGCGGCGGGTATGTGGAACTGGGTGGCCACCGCACCGCTTTCGCGGATGAAAAGGTTGTCGCCGACGACCGGGCGCCAGCCGTCCACACGGTAGTTGCCGGCTTTCTGCACCAGCGCCGAGACCTGTCGTGCCTGGGTGAGGTCGAGTTCAATGGGCACGTTGTAGAGGCAGCTCAGCGCCAGCGCGACCTCGCAGAGATCGGAATTGCCGGCGCGCTCGCCGATGCCGTTGATCGTGCCCTGGATCCAGTCGGCGCCGCCGCGCACGGCGGCGATGGCGGATGCGGTACCCAGCCCGAAGTCGTTGTGGCCGTGGAAGTGCAACGGCACATCGGGGCCGATCCAGCCCCGGACCTCGCGGATCATGCTTTCCACGGCTTCGGGGGCGCAGGCGCCGATGGTGTCGACCACGGCGAGTTCGGTGGCGCCGGCATCGAGCGCGGTCTGGTAGACCGTGCGCAGGAAGCCGAACTCGCTGCGCGTGCTGTCGACGGGGAAGAACAGTACCTTCATGCCGTTCTTCACCGCGTGCTGCACCGATTCGCTGACGTTCCTGAGCACCCTGGCCTGGTCAAAACCGTAAGCCTTCATCTTGATCTCGCTGGTGGAGATCTCGATCAGCGCCTGGCTGATGCCGAGGTCGATCAGCGCGTCGAGGTCGCCGCGCACGGCGCGGGAGAAGCCCCAGATCTCGGACTTGAGTCCGGCCTTGAGGATGCGGCGCACCGCCTGTGTGTCGGCCTCCGACACGCGCGGAAAGCCGGCTTCTATCCGGGCCACGCCGAGCTTGTCGAGGCCGCAGGCGATGGCGAACTTCTCATCCGGGTTAAAGACCACGCCGACGGCCTGCTCGCCGTCGCGCAGGGTCGTGTCGTAAAAGCGCACCGGGCGGCTGCGATTGAAGCCGGCCTGCACTTCCTTGCGCTGGTTGAGGTCGCTGATCCAGATCTTGTCCTGCATGTCGGTCCTTTGTATCGGTTCAGGCCAGTGCGATGGGACGCACCAGCGACGCTTCACCACCCTTGATCTTGAGCGGCAGCACCACGACGGTGGATACCGACTGGTGATCGGCCGCAAGGGCTTCGAGGGTCAGGCTCTTCATCACGTAGATGCCGTTGTTGATCATCAGCTGCCGGTGGGCATCGAAGATGTTGGGCACGCCGATGGAGAGGTTGTCGGTGCCCACCAGCCGCGGCTTGCGCGCGGCGATCCAGCCCGTTGCTTCCGGCGACAGGCCCGCCCACTTGTAGAGGTAGGTGTCGCGGTCGGTCTCGAAGTAGCGTGCATAACCGGTGCGCACCAGCACGCAGGAGCCGGCCTCGATGGCGATGTTCTGCCGCTTGGCAGCCGCCTCCATATCGGCGACGGTGATCGAGTAGCGCTCGGGCAGCACGTCCACGCCGAGCACGGCCGGAATGTCGAACAGGGTGGCCGGCAGCACCAGCGGCGGCACCTTTTCCATGCTGTGCAGGGGTTCGGGCAGATCCACGAAGCCGATGTCGCGCTGGTAGGGGCGGATGTCGATGCCCTGCACCTTGTAGTCCTGCGACATGTGTACCGGTACGTCGAAGTGCGTGCCGGAATGCATGGAGGTGATGAGCAGGCTGATCGCATCGCCAAAGCCCGGCTCGATCTTGCCGAGATCCTTCTCCACGTACTCGTGGTAGCGGTACAGGTAGAACTGGAAGGCCGGGTCGAAGGGATGCACCGGCATGCCGGGCCAGTAGGCCTGGCCGAGGTCATAGACGCGGGCCCTGGCGAGCAGCTCGTGCAGTGCTGGTTTGCTCATGCTGGCGGCCGACTCAGGCCGCGACTCCGCAGATGTCGAGGATGCAGCGCACGTAGATCCGCGTCATGTCCACCATGTCGCCGATGTGCACGTGCTCGCCCTGGTGCGTGGAGAAGCCGGCACCGCCGCTGCGCAGCCGCCCGGCCGAGCCGTAGTTGACGGTGGGAATGCCGTAGCGGTTCATGTGGGCCGCATCGCTGTACCAGGTCTCCGTGCCGAACTCGGGCGGCTTGCCGAGCTGCTCGGTGTGCGCGGCGACGATGGTCTTGATCAATGCATGATCGTCCGGAATCGAGGTGCCCGGCGCCGAGACGTAGATGTCGACGGTGGTGCCGTTAAGCGCCGGGTTCCTGCTGACCACGTCGCGGACCAGCTGGCGGACTTCGTTGTAGACCTGCACGGGCAGCACCTCCGGCAGCGTGCGCACATCCAGGTAGATGCAGCAGTCGTCCGGTGTCCGTGCGCCGCGCCACGGCCAGCCGCCTTCGATGGCGGCGATATTCACCTTCGGCCGGAAATCGCCCAGGGCATTGCGTTCGATGTACGCCGGCATCCACTTGTGCAGGGCGTCCAGCACCAGCGTGGCGTTGCTGATCGCGTTCTGCTCGGGCTTCGACCAGGCCGTGTGGATGAGGACGCCAGGCACCTTGATCTTCAGCCAGGTGGTGCCGCAATGGCGCGGAATCAGCATCATGTTGGTCGGTTCGCCGAGGATGCAGTAATCGGCAACCGCGCCGTGCGTGATCGCGTACTTGGTGCCCACGCCGTAGCCCTGATAGCTTGGGCCGTCGAAATCGTTGACCGGTGCCTTTTCGATCTCGCCGCAGACGCCGGCGATGACCACGTCGCCGGCCAGCTTGATGCCCGCCGCCTGGATCGCTTCGCTCGCCACGACATAGGTGGCCAGCGCGCTCTTCATGTTGAAGGAGCCCATGCCGTAGATCCATTCGTCATCCACCACCGTGCCTTCGCAACGGTAGCCGATGCCGCGGCTGGCCTGTTCGGGGCCGAAGGAGGTATCGAGGTGGCCGTTGAACATCAGGCTCTTGCCCTTGCCCACGCCTTCCAGGATGCCGACGGCGTTGTAGCGCTGGTCGCCGATCGGCTGCAGGGTGGAGCGGAAGTTCGCGCCACGCAGGACCTCGTGCAGCGCGCGGGCCATGTCGCCCTCGCTGCCGGTCGGGCTTGGCACGTTGACCAGCTGCACGACGAGGTCGACGAGCCGGTCGCGGTCGATGTGCTCGAGGGCACGCGTGACGAGATTCGGATCCGTTTTGCTGTTCATGCTGGCACCACCCTGTTGTTCTGCATTCACCCGGCTCAGTCGCCCGCCACGATATGCGTGGTCAGGGTGCCGAGCTTTTCGATATTGGCCTCCACCAGGTCGCCGGGTTTCAGCCATTCGGGAACGGCCATGCCGGCGGCCACGCCCGGCGGGCTGCCGCTGGTGATGATGTCGCCGGGCTCGAGTGTGGTGTTCGACCACCAGGAGACGAGTTCGGCGGTTTTGTAGTGCATCTGCGAGGTGTTCGAATCCTGCCGCACCACGCCGTTCACCTTCAGCTGCATGGCGAGCTGGTGCGGATCGCCGAGCTCATCGGGCGTGACCAGGTGTGGCCCGAAGGGGCAGGAACCGTTGAAGCTCTTGCCGAGCAGGATTACCTTGTTGGAGTGCTCGCGCGCCTGGATGTCGCGTGCCGACAGGTCGTTGAAGATCGTGTAGCCGGCGACGTAATCCATGGCATCGGCAATCGACACGCGAAACGCCGGCTTGCCGATGATGATGGCGATCTCGATCTCGTAGTCAAGCTGCTTCGTGAAGTGCGGTACCGGCACCTTCGCCCCGGAGGCGACCACCGAGGAGGGTGCTTCCAGAAAGCCGGTCGGATGTTCGAAGTGGAAGTCTTTCCAGTTGTGCGACTGCCACTCGGGTTCTTTCCAGGTGGTCAGCTCGCTGAGGTGCGCAGTGAAGTTGCAGGAAGTGTGCATGATCTTGCCCGGCCGCGGCACCGGCGCGGCGAGCACGATCTCATCCGGTGCAAAGGCATAGCGATCGCCGCCGGGCCCGCGCAGCGTGCCGAGTCCCGTCGGGTCCAGTTTCGCGTCGAGCTGCTTCAGGGCGGCGCGGGCGGCATGCATGCCGGTGTCGCCGAGCTGCAGAAAAGCGAGCATGTCCGTCGGCAGCTGCCCGCCGCTCAGGGCATGCAGGTCGATGTAGCAGTGGCTGACAAAGGCGCCGATCGTCTTGCGCCCGCCGTTTGCGATTTTGAAGCTTGCAAGTTGCATGATCAGGCTCCGGGCTTCAGCTTGGGCAGTACCTGTTCGCCAAACAGCCGGATCGTTTCCAGGTTGTCGGCTTCGCTGGCGCCGACGACTTCGAGCAGCGGCAGGTTGAGGCCTGCATCCACCAGTTCCTGGGTGATCTCCAGGCACTCTTCCGGCGTACCGGAGATGCAGGTGAAGGCGCGTTGCATGGCATCGCTCACCAGGTGGGTGACGCGGTCTTCGGTGCCATCGGCGATGGCCTTGCGGAACGGTGCCCAGGTGCTGTCCGGCAGGCCTGAGGTGCTGAGGATCACGTCGTTCTTGATGTTGCGCAGCTTGTTGATGATGTAGGTGCCGGTGTAGCTGCGCGTTGCGTCCTTGGCCTTCTTGCCGTCCTTCGAGCAGGCTGCGAGGATCACACCGCCGACCGGGAAGTCAGCCGCCAGCGTGCGCTTGGCCGCGGCTGCGCCGGCCTGGCAGTTCTTGCGTGCGTAGCGCGTGAAGCCCGGCGAGGTGAGTCCCGGCAGCAGCAGGCCATCGGAGATCTCGCCGGCGAGCTTCTGCATCAGCGGTCCGGTGGCGCCGATGTAAACGGGAATCTCGGTGCGCAGGCCGCGGCCCTTGCGGTCCACGGCCGGCATGTCGCACTTGAACAACTCGCCGTCGTAGGCAAAGGCCTTGCCGCTGGTGATGCCACGAATCATGGCGGTGCACTCGCGGTGGGTCTTTACTGGCGAAAACTTCTTCATGTCGAGGTCGAGGTATTCAGTACCGACCTTGCCGGCACCGAGGCCCATGATGAAGCGTCCGCCGGACAGGTCGTCGATGCCCACGCACTCGGAGGCCTGTACCGTCGGGTGACGCATGTACGGCGAGGTGATGCCGAGGCCGATCGGGATCTTCTTCGTGGCCATGGACGCTGCAGCCAGCGTTGCAAAGCAGCCGCGCGCTTCGTGGCCGTATTTGCGGAACCAGTGATAGGCCTCGGCGATCCAGAAACCGCCGTTGTAACCGGAGGCCTCGGTCTGGGCCGCGTACTTCTGGATCGAGGACATCGGTTCGTAGGACTTGAAGATCACACCGACCTTCGGCTGTTTGTTGCTCATGGTTTTGCTCCTGGGGTTCTGCTGTGATCGGGGGCTTACAACCCGGCTTCGCCGCCCGTGTAGTACCTGACCGGCACACCGGACAGCGGCTCGCCGCCATCCGTGCCGACCCTGAAAGTTTCCTGGAAATAGAGACAGGCGCTGCGGTCTTCGGTCATGACGTGCGGGTGCATCGAACACACCATGTTTTCCACCAGCGCGAACTCGGCTCCCTCGCCGATGCGCGGGTGCTCGATCATGGTCATGCCGATCGAGTGGCCGCAGACATGGCCGAGCCGCCAGCCCTTGCCTTCAAAGGGCTTGATGCACTTGCGATGCACGTCTTCTGCGGAGGCGCCGACCTTCATGTGGGTTTTTGCCAGCTCGTGGAACTCGGCATAGGCATCCAGCAGCTGGCGGGTGATGTCGCTGATGCCCTTCGGCGCCAGCAGCCGGGAGAACTCGACCCAGTGGCCGCCCTGCCCGGAAACCTCGAGTCCGTACATCAGCGCGTCGGTGTCAGCCACGCGGCGGTGGGGGTCGGCAAAGACCATCTGCGGCCGCAGGCTGCCGTTCGGGCCGACCAGCACCATGTCCATGGTGTTGCGTGCCGTGCCCCGGGACACGAACAGCTGTTCGGCAACGCCCATCAGCTCGGCTTCGGTCTTGCCGGCCCTGTAGGCCTGTATGACGGCGAGTACACCGGCCTTGTTGATCTCCATGGAGTCCCTGATGGAGACGAGTTCCTCGGCGCTCTTCTGTGCCCGCGAATGATCGAAAGCCACATCGAAATCGACCAGTTCGAGACCCGTGTCTG
>JAHDYN010000469.1 GCA_023383735.1 Gammaproteobacteria bacterium
GCGGGATCGCCGCCGGCATTGACCGGCTGATCGGGCTCGTGGATGGCGAAGCGTTGCCAGAGCCGGTGCGTCAGCGGTCGGCAACAGGCAGCTTTGGCAATCTCCTGCCGGTCGTGCTGTTCTCGACCATCGTGATGGGTGCAATCCTGCGCCGGCTGCTCGGACAGTTGCCCGGTGCGGCGGCGACTGGCCTCCTGGTGGGTGCGCTCAGCTGGTTGCTGGCCGGCGCACTCGGGCTCGCTGTGGTGATGGCCGTGATCGGCTTTGTGCTCAGCCTGATGCCGGCTGGTCGCGCGGGACGCTGGGCCAGCCACCCGCGCGGCGGTATCGGCGGCGGCAGCTTTGGCGGCGGTCGCGGCGGCGGTTTCAGCGGTGGCGGCGGTGGATTCGGGGGCGGTGGTGCCTCCGGACGCTGGTGAGGGAACGGCAGCGATGATCCGGCGCTGGCTCAGTCATCTCGCCACCACGCATTTCACGCTGCGGCGCTGTTTTCCGGCCGAGGTGCTGGCGTCCATCGACGCAGCGATCAGTGCGTCAGAGCAGAGACATCAGGCGGAAATCCGTTTTGCCATCGAGACGGCGCTGCCACCTGGTCAGCTGTGGCGCGGTGTCGGCTGCCGGGAGCGGGCCGGCGAGATCTTCAGCCGGCTGGGTGTCGGCAACACCGGGGCCCGCAACGGCATGCTCGTTTACGTGCTGCTGGCTGAACGCGATATAGAGATCATCGCCGACCGGGGCTTTGCCGACCGGGTGCCCGAGTCGGCCTGGGAAGAGATCTGCTCGGCGATGGTGACGGCATTCCGCAACGGTGAATACGGGGCAGGATCCCTGCAGGCCATTGAGCGCCTGAGTGATCTGGCCAGCGCGCACTTTCCGCCGGGCAGCGATAACCGCAACGAACTGCCTGACCGGCCGGTGTTGCTGTGATGAGGAACAGCCGGCCAGTGGCCAGGACGCCGGGGTTCAGAAGATCTCGGCCAGTATGATGAAGCGGATGATGCCGGCAAGTGCTGCGACCGCCAGCACCGCGATGATGCCGACCTCGATATAACGACCCAGATTACTGGATTTGGCCATGGGGAAACTCCGTAAGCTGAACGGTCTGAAGACTCTAGCCTGTTTTCGTGCCCGATGGACAGGCAGATGCAGCGGTCGCCAGAACCTGGCGGCCGCGCTGAGCCTGTTGCCGCTGCTGCTTGCGGTGCTGGGGCTGATGCCGGTCGCTGCTGCCGGAGAGTCAGCTCTGGCGCAGGCGGTTGCGGCCGAATCGGCCGGGCATCCCGGTGCCACCGGGGTGCTGCTGGTGGATACCGGCCGCGAGGCGCTGGCCGAGCGCGATGCGCTGATCGACGCGGCAACCCGGACCATCGATGCGCAGTACTACATCTGGAATCCGGATGCTTCCGGGCGCTATCTGGCGGGCCGGCTGCTGGCGGCGGCCGGGCGCGGCGTGCGGGTGCGCATCCTGCTCGACGACATCAACATTGCCGGCCGCGACGCAAGCCTGGCGGCCCTGGCCGCCCATCCGCGCATCGAAATCCGCATCTACAATCCGGCCGCTGCCCGTTCCGGCATCCGGCGCGTGTGGGGCTTTGCCCGCGCGTTC
>JAHDYN010000470.1 GCA_023383735.1 Gammaproteobacteria bacterium
GCGCGGGCGCCCCGCCCGCCACGCCGGGTTCGCCGACGCCGCCGGGGCGTCGGTGCTTGCTGGCGATCAGATGCACCACGAGGGCCGGGCTGTGCGCCAGGCGCATGAACGGGTAGTTGTCGAAATTGCCCGGCTCCACGATGCCACCCTGAATCGCCACACGGCCATACAGCGCGGCAGACAGGCCATCGATAATCGAGCCCTCCATCTGCGCGACGACGTTGTCCGGATGAACGACCGGCCCGCAATCGACGACGCAGCTTACCCGCTGGACCTTTGCAAAGACGCCATCTTGGGTACTGATTTCCACGGCATGTGCAACGACTGTTGCGTGCGACTCCGCGATTGCATAGCCGATACCATGACCCGCTTCGATCTCTCCGTGTCGGGCCAGCACTTCCACCAGTGTGTTCAATACATGCAGGTGCCGGGGCCTGTCGGCCAGTGCCCGGCGACGGAATTCCAGCGGCTCGATATTCGCAGCAGTCGCCAGTTCGTCGATGAAGCTCTCGACGAAGAAGGTGGTCCAGGAGTGTGCGACGCTGCGCCAGAAGCCTGCCGGCATGTGTGATGTGGCGGGCACGAAGCCGATGCGCAGATTCTGCAGGGGATAGATCGGCGGATTGACGGCCTCGATCACCGTCTTGTCGCTGCCCGCATCGCCGCCGCGTGGCGTGGGTGTGCGCGTTTCATAGCTGGCCACTACGGATTGCGTAACCAGCTTGTAGTCGAGTGTGCGGGGCATGCCCTTGCTGTCGAGGCTGCCCCTGATGCGACAGCTGGCTGCCGGCCGGAATGCATCGTGGCGTATGTCCTGTTCCCGCGACCAGAACAGCTTGACCGGCCGATTAGGCAGTTGCATGGCAACCGAGACTGCCTGCTCGATGAAATCCATCTCGGCCCGGCGACCGAAGCCGCCGCCCATGAAGGTGGTGTGCAGCGTCACCTGGTCCTTGCCAAGGCCGCTCAACCTGGCAGCGATATCCCGTGATATGGAGTTGGCCTGGGTCGGTGCCCAAATCTCCAGCGCATCACCGCTGTACAGCGCGGTGCAGTTCATTGGTTCCATGCAGAGATGGGCGAGAAACGGCACTTCGTAGTCGGCACTGGTAACCGTGCCGCTGTCGAGTTCCGCAAGTACCGCGTCGAAACCCGGCTTGTCAGCGCTCTTGTCGCCTGCGTCTGCCACCGTATCGCGGAAGATCACCGGCTGTGCATCGTCCAGCATGGCCTTGTATTCGGCGGCCAGCCCGTTGTTGTCGGCAAGCGCGCCTTCGACTGCCGATGGCGTGACCGAGATCTGCCGTGCAGCCTGCAATGCCTGCCAGGAGTTGTCGGCGACCACGGCGACAGCGCGCTCCAGTCCCGGCGCACCGGCTTTCACGATCAGGTGTACGCCGGGCATGTGCTCCGCGCCATTGCTGGCAAAGCCGGCAACCTTGCTGCCCGCGACCGGGCTGTGCACCACTGTCGCATGAAGCATGCCGGGCAGTTTCACGTCGATGCCGAAGATGGCGGTGCCGTCGACTTTCATCGGGGTGTCGAGGCGCGGTGGATTGTGACCGGTCAGCCTGTAGTCGGCCGGGTCTTTCAACTGCACCGA
>JAHDYN010000471.1 GCA_023383735.1 Gammaproteobacteria bacterium
GGGTGGCATCGAGCAGCAGCGAATGCAGTTCCTCGGTCAGTTCATCGACGCTGCCACGCAGGTAATTTCCGTCAGCCGGGAAGGCCCACTCCCAGTAACGTTGCCGGCGGAGCTGTCCGGACTCGACGATCACCATTTCCCCGGGCGATACCTCTTCGACGCCCTTGAACAGCGAGGCCGGACTGACCGGTGCCCAGAAGGTCATCAGCTGGTCGAGCGCTGCCGGATTGAGTTCGGGTTTGGACTGCATGGCCGGCAGCAGCGCCTTGACCTCGGAGGCAAACAACAGCCGCCGGCCCTGGTGGCTGAAGTACAGGGGCAGAATGCCCGGCCGGTCGCGTACCAGCACCAGGCGCCGGCGCGGTGCGTCCCACAGGGCGATCGCGAACTGCCCGTTCATGTGGGTGGCAAAGCCGTCGCCGTATTCCTCATAGAGGTGCACGATGACTTCCGTATCCGTGTGCGTGTAGAAGCGGTGCCCGCGCTGTTCGAGATCCCGGCGCAGTTCCACGTAGTTGAAGATCTCGCCGTTGAAGACCGTCCAGATGGTCTTCGTTTCGTTGTGGATGGGCTGGTCGCCGCCCTCGATGTCGATGATGCTGAGGCGGGCATGGCCGAGCCCGATGCCCGGTTCGGTGTGATAACCGGTACCGTCGGGGCCGCGCGGGGCGAGCGCCGCGACCATCGGTTCAAGTTCGCGTGCTGTTACGATAGCCTCGGAATCGAAACACAAGATGCCTGCAAGGCCGCACATCGGCACGAATTCTCCTGTCGGGGTCAGCCGGAATTCTAGCCGGTACCGGCCAGCTTAAGCGGCTGGCAGCCCGGGCAGGCGTGTTCAGATGCCCAGATTTTGCCATTACCGTCGTCATGAGGAGTACGCGATGAAGATCATCCTGGTTGCAAATGGACCGCTGCTGATCGAGAGCCCGGGCGAGTGGAGCTGGAGCGGTGAGTCCGGCTCGACGACCGGCAAGGACCGGGTCGCCCTGTGCCGCTGTGGCGCTGCGGCCACCAAGCCCTTCTGTGACGGCACACACAAGAAGATCGGCTTCATCGCCGATGGCGACAAGTGCGAGCTGACTTGCGGGTGAAAAAAGCCGGCCGGACTGGCGCGATGTGGGTCTACAGCTCGCCCGTCTACGATGCACTCCGTGTGGAGCGCAGCGGGATAACCGGCCGTGGCCTGTTTGCCGGCACGGCCATTGCGGCCCGCGCCAAGATCGGCGAGTTCGAGGGCGAGTTGATACCGATCGCCGAGGCGCGCCGCCGCGCCGCCGGCAAACGCATCGTTGCGATTGTCGAACTCGAAAAACGCGCCATAGATGCCTCAGTCACCCGGCGGGGGTTTCGCTACATCAACCACTCCTGCGAGCCCAATACCTTTACCCGCCTGACGCAGGAGCGCGCCGAGTTCTATGCCTTGCGCAGGATACGGGCAGGTGAAGAGCTGACCGTCGACTATGGCGAGAGTCACCACGAGGGCCGGCTGCGCTGCCGGTGCGGCGCAAAGCGCTGTCGCGGCTGGATCTAGCCGCTTACAGGCCGTGGTTGACGGTATCGCCGGTCAAGGGCGTTACCGGCAGTTCCGTCGATCG
>JAHDYN010000472.1 GCA_023383735.1 Gammaproteobacteria bacterium
TGCAGGAATTCCACCGCCAGGGTTTCGAGATGATCGACATCCCGCAGACCAAGGTGAGCGGCAAGAACAGCGCCGATATCCGCATGGTCGTCGATGCGCTCGACATGTGTTATTCGAAGGCGCACATCGATACTTTTGTCCTGCTGACCGGTGACAGCGATTTCTCGCCACTGGTTTCCAAGCTCAAGGAAAACGACAAACGGGTGATCGGCTGCGGTGTGCGCAATTCCACGTCCGACCTGCTGGCTGCCAACTGCGACGAGTTCATCTTCTATGACGACCTGGTGACCGTTTCGCAGCGGCCGCGTACCCGGGCGAAGCCCTCCAAGAACAAGCAGCAGAGCGAGGCGCTCGACCAGGTGGCAGCCACGGTCGAGTCGCTGTCGGCCGAGTACGATCCGCTCTGGGGCTCGCTGGTCAAGCAGACGGTGCGGCGCGTCTATCCGGGCTTCAACGAAACCGTCTACGGTTATCGCAGCTTCTCCGAGCTGCTCGAGGACGCGGCGAAGCAGGGCATGCTGGAACTGGAATTCGATCAGCAGCGCGGCAATTACAAGGTTCGCGCCAAGGCCCGGTGATGCGCCGCACGCTGTTTGTCGGCCTGCTGCTGATGACTGCTGCACTCAGTGGCGTCCTGATCGGCCGGCTCTACTTCATGACGGCGGTTCCGGCCGCGCCCCAGGCTGTCGAGCTTCAGTCGGGTACCGCGCTGAGCCCGCCCCGGCCGCTGCCTGATTTCCGGCTGGTTCGCGAGGACGGCACGGCAGCCGGTCGTGATGATTTCCGGGGTCGGTGGACACTCGTGTTCTTCGGCTTCACGCACTGTCCCGAACTCTGCCCGGCAACGCTGGCCCTGCTGTCCGGTGTGCGCGGTGAGCTCGATGCGCTTGTACCGGCAGACAAGCTGCCGGGCATCGCGTTGTTCAGCGCCGATCCGGAACGGGATACGCCCCCGGTGCTCGAGGCCTATCTCGCCGGCTTCGGCGCCGGTTTCAGGGGTTATACCGGGGCGACTGCAGCGATGCAGGACTTCGCGACGGCACTCGGCGTGCCGTACCGGAAGATGCCGATGATGGGTGACGATTACATGATCGATCACAGCGTCGCGATCCTGCTGATCAACCCGCAGGCCGAAGTCGCGGCGCTGTTCCAGCCGCCGCATGGCTCGGCGGCGCTGCAGGCCGACTACCTGCAGCTCGTATCGGGCGCCCGCTGAGCCCGCAGCCCGGGACCGGACCGGTTCAGCGCAGGGCTTTCTTCGCGTCCTTTGCCGGTGCCGTGGCCGGTGATCGGACCAGCTGGTACATGGGCCGTGGGCCCGGCTTCTGGTAGTAGGGCAGCATTTGCGGCACCAGCGCAGACAGCGTGGCCTGGCGGTTACCCGGCGCCGGATGGGTGCTCAGGAACTGCGGGGGTCCGTTGCCACCGGCCTTGGCCATCTTCTGCCACAGCGTCGCCGCCGCGCGCGGGTCATAACCGGCCTTGGCTGCCAGCTCGATGCCGATCCGGTCGGCTTCGGTCTCCTGCGCGCGGCTGTTCGGCAGCGTGATCGCGACTGCAGCGGCAGTCTGTGCGGCAGCCATGCCGGCTGCCGAGT
>JAHDYN010000473.1 GCA_023383735.1 Gammaproteobacteria bacterium
CTGGTCGCTGGCCGCGTTGATCCAGTCGGCAGCAGACTGGCCACTGCCCGGATCCATGCGCATGTCGAGCGGGCCGTCCGCACGAAAGCTGAAGCCGCGGGCCGGATCCTCAAGCTGCGGTGAGGAAACGCCGATGTCCAGCAGAATGCCGTGAATGCCGCCAAGGTATCCCAGTTCTCCGAGTACGTCGTGCAGACGCGAAAATCCCGCCTGCCGGATGCTGAAGCGATGATCGGCGGCCTGCAGGACCTTGCCGGCTGCAACAGCTTCCGGGTCACGGTCCAGTCCCAGCAGCCTGCCGTCCGGTCCAAGTTGCGCGAGGATGGCCCGCGCGTGCCCACCGCGCCCGAAAGTAGCGTCGACATAGAGGCCGTCAGCCCGGACGGCCAGATAACGAAGCACCTCGTCCAGCAGGACAGGTACATGTGAATTCACCCCAGCACCCCGCGTCTTCATCAGGACGCGTTTGTTTGCGTTTTCGACGTCGTTCCTACAGCGAGAGCGACTCAAGCTCCGCCGGCAGTCCGAGTCCGTCCCCTTTCTCGTCAGTCAGCCAGCTGTCACGGCGTTCGTTCCAGCGGGCCTCGTCCCACAGCTCAAACTTGTTGCCCTGGCCGATCAGCATCGCCTGGCGCTCGAGGCCGGCAAACTCGCGCAGCTCGCGCGGAATCAGCACTCGCCCATGACCATCGACTTCAAGTTCGCTGGCGTAACCAACCATCAGTCGCTGCAAACGCCGCGTGCTCTTGTTGAAGCTCGACAGGCGCATCAGCTTGCGCTCGATCTCTTCCCAGTCCGGCAGCGGGTAAATCAGCAGGCAGTGGTCCTGGTCCACGGTACAAATCAGGTGCCCGGCACAACGAGCTGCCAGCCGGTCGCGATAGCGCGCCGGGACAGCCAGCCGGCCCTTGGCATCAAGGGTGATTTGAGTTGCTCCACGGAACACTGCCGTCAGGGCCTTTTGGCCCCTTTTCTCCCACTACATGCCACTTCGCTCCACTATAGGTTTGAGCCGCACATGCGTCAACACAAGTGGCAAAAAAAAGCACAAGCGACAGGGGCTTAGCTGAAAACAGCGAGAATCCGGCACAGAATGGATCGCCGGTCGTTTCGGAAATCATGAGCTTAGGCAGTGTTTCTCGCCACAGGCTCACATCGGCCGATGCGCCTGCCAGACGCGCATGACGACGGTCCTGAAGTGCGCTGCCGCGAAATCCGCGCAAACCCACCGTCGCGCGGTGCGATTCATCGATGCCGTGAAGGAGCGAGTCGGCCGATAAGCCGGGTTCTGTCGTGGGCAATCATTCCTCTGGGATCGTTGTCACCAACGACCTCAAGCGACCTACCCGGAAGCCCGCGGGGCGACGGCGCCTTCCTTGCGGAAGGCTGCTTCCCTATTTGGTCTTGCTCCGGGTGGGGTTTTCCGTGCCGCGGCATGTTGCCACCCGCGCGGTGCGCTCTTACCGCACCTTTTCACCCTTGCCGGGACCCGAAGGTCCGTAGGCGGTATGTTTTCTGTGGCACTTTCCGTAGGCTCGCGCCTCCCAGGCGTTACCTGGCACCCTGCCCGCCGGAGCCCGGACTTTCCTCCC
>JAHDYN010000474.1:0-1316 GCA_023383735.1 Gammaproteobacteria bacterium
GGCGCCGGTCTGCATGTCGAACTTCGCCACCGTGCCGGTGAAGAAATTGCCGATCAGCAACACGCCGGGTTCCTGCAGCGGTGTGACGGTCGCCCAGCCGGGTCCGGGCAGATCCCAGCTCTTGATGACTTCCGCATTCGCCTTCAGGTGATCGAGCTTGAAGCCGGTCTTGAAATTCGCCTTCATGTACAGCAGCGTACCGTCCGGCAGATGCTGTGCGAGCAGGGCCATCTCGCCGGCGCCGGGCTGCAGCGTGATCAGGTCCGGCAGCTGTTTGTCGGCGACGATGTCGTACTGGAAGACGCGCGTGCCGGTTTCCGAGCAATACACCAGGGTCCGGTCGTCCGGCGCGAGGCTCGCCGTGGTGGCGCCGAGAAAGCCGGCCATGCCGCCGTGTGTCTCGGTCGCATACTCCTTCAGCAGCTTGCCATCCGGCGTGAACTTGAAGATGTGCCCGTCACCGAAACGGTCGCTGCCCGGCATCTTTGCCAGGGTGGTGCCCAGCGGGCGTTCCGGCGGCAGCTTGATGGTGTTGCCGACCAGATGCTCGCCGAGCAGGATGTTCCCGTCTGCCGTGAAATTGACGTTCGAAAAGGAGCGGTCGGCGAACTTGATCCGCGGCAGTTCCTTGCCGTCCGGGCCATAGCGCAACACGGCGTGTGCGTTGCAGTCGAAGGCCCACAGGGTCTTGTCCGGTCCGAAACGCAGGCCGGCGATGAGGTGGGTGGTGCCGCTGGTCCACAGCACGCCCTTTTCGTTGAGGTTGCTGTCGTACTGGATGATCCGCCCGTCGCCCGCATGGTCGTCATCGGCGCGGTTAAGCAGGGTGGCGCCGACGAAAATATCGCCCTTTGCGAAGGGCTTGATGGTGGATACGTTAGCCATGGGCGTTCTCCGGACCTGTGGACAGATCCGGCATTCTACAGGGCGGATTCCGTCACCATCAGCCTTCGTGGAACGGTCGGCCGGGTTGCCCGTTACGTGGCCGGCGCACTATGCTTCGCGCATGGAAAGCCAGATTTACAACGTCAACGTCGTTGCCCGCACCATTCTGCCGACCCCTGCGGAGGTCAAGGCCCGGTACCCGCTGACCCCGGCCCTGGAGGGTTTTGTGCTGCGCAGCCGGCGGATCCTGCAGAACATCATCGATGCCCGCGATCCGCGCCTGTTCGTGGTCCTGGGGCCCTGTTCGGTTCACGATGTGGCCTCGGCAATGGACTACGCCCGGCGGCTCAAGCCGCTGGCTGATGCGCTCAGCGATGCGCTGGTGCTGGTGATGCGCGTGTACTTCGAGAAGCCCCGCACCACGGTCGGCT
>JAHDYN010000474.1:1326-1585 GCA_023383735.1 Gammaproteobacteria bacterium
TCCTTCCACATCGAGAAGGGCATCGGCATCGCGCGCACGCTGCTGCTCGACCTCGCCGAACTCGGCCTGCCGACCGCCACCGAGGCGCTCGATCCGATCATGCCGCAGTATCTCGGCGATCTGATCACCTGGAATGCGATCGGTGCGCGCACCACTGAATCGCAGACGCACCGGGAGATGGCCAGCGGGCTTTCCACGCCGGTGGGTTTCAAGAACGGTACCGATGGTTCGCTGGTGGTTGCGATCAATGCACTCAAGT
>JAHDYN010000475.1 GCA_023383735.1 Gammaproteobacteria bacterium
GATCTCGGCGCAACTGCGGCTGACCTCGGCAACGCGGGCGAGAATGCGCTGACTCTGGCGATAGCCTATCCACAGCGCGAGCATGGTCACCAGCAGGCTGCCGACCGCCGCGGCGACCAGAAAGCGCCGCCCGAGGGCATGCCGTTCGCTGAGATCCGTACCGATCAGCAGGCGCAGACCGGGTGCCGGCTCCAGCACCATCGCCCGGATCGGCCGCTCGTTCTCGACACCGGCGTCCTGCACCGAGATTTCGAAATCCACCCATGCGCCGTCATCACGGCGCATCGTTGGCCACGCGGGCAGATTGCCGGCCAGCACGAAACCCTGTGCATCAGTGAGCAGATAGACGGCGTTGGTCCGGCTCCAGTTCTCGGCGCGCAGGTTGAGTTCCGCAGCCAGCGTGCGCACCCCGCCGCGTGTGTAGGCCTCGAGAAAGCCGGCGGCATCGCGCTCGATGGCCGTGTCCACCTCCGTATCGATGAAACGCGCCGTGAGCAGGTAGATGACAAAGACCAGTGCCAGCAGTGCCGCCGCGAAAATCGCCGCATAGACCACCGACAGCCGCAGCGCGGAGGTACGCACTCAGTCGGCCCGCACCGTGTAGCCGGCACCACGCACCGTGTGAATCAGCGGCCGGTCGAAGTCGCGATCGATGGCCTGGCGCAGCCGGCTCATGTGCACATCGATCACATTGGTCTGCGGATCGAAGTGCAGGTCCCAGACCCCTTCGAGCAGCATGGTGCGCGTCACGACCTGCCCGGTACGGCGCAGCAGGAACTCGAGCAGCTTGAACTCGCGCGCCGTCAGGTCGATGCGTCGGCCAGCCCGGGTGACCGTCCGCGCGAGCACGTCCATCTCGAGATCGGCCAGCCGCAGCTTCATTTCCGGCGCCGGCCCCGCCTGCCCGCGGCGCAACAGCGCCTCGATGCGCGCCAGCAGTTCCGACAGGGCAAAGGGCTTGGTCAGGTAGTCATCACCGCCGGCACGCAGGCCCTCGACGCGATGGTCGACCGAACCGAGTGCCGACAGGATCAGCACCGGTGTGCGGTTGCCCTGCTTGCGCAGCACCTCGATGACTGTCAGGCCATCGAGGTGCGGCAGCATGCGGTCGGCAACGATGCAGTCGTAGTCATGCTCGGTGGCATGGAACAGGCCATCGCGGCCATCGGCCGCATGGTCCACCCGGTAGCCAGCTTCGGTGAGTGCCTTGACCAGATAGCCGGCGGCGTCGCGGTCGTCTTCGATGAGCAGAAGTTGCATGCGGCAATCCTAGCAGGCCGGCCCCCGGCAGCGCCCGACGCCGGGTCGGGCTGCGTGACTGCCGGTATCAGCCGCCAATCGTCAGGGGCAGAAACACACGTGCCTCATCACGTTGCACGAGCAGTGGCACAGGCTGGCTTTTCGGCAGTTTGTTCACCAGACCGGCCAGCTGTTCCGGGCTGTCGATGCGGCGACTGTCGAGGCTGAGGAGGATGTCGCCGCGACGGAGACCGGCCCGGGCTGCGGGGCCATCGGCCACGCGCAGCACCAGCGCGCCGCCGGATTCCACGCCCGACTCCTCGCGCTGTTCCGGCGTCAGGGCCA